>CAJJOO010000468.1 GCA_905193395.1 uncultured Porphyromonadaceae bacterium | reverse complement strand
AACCGAGAACATGGTGGGACACAAACTCGGCGAATTCGCCCCCACTCGCACATTCCGCGGTCACGCCGGTAATAAGAAGAAATAAAGAAGGACCCAGTTGATAAATTTCGAATAAAAAAGAAACAATAATATGGGTGTAAGAAAAAAACAATCCGCCGACAAACGCAAGGAGGAGAACAAGAACGTTGCTTTCGCACATCTGCACAACGTTCCCACCTCCCCCCGCAAAATGCGTCTTGTTGCCGACATGGTGCGTGGCAAAGAAGTGTTCCGCGCCCTCGGCATCCTCAAATTCTCAAATAAAGAAGCCGCAGCCCGCGTCGAAAAACTCCTCCGCAGCGCCCTCGCTAACTGGGAAGCCAAAAACGACCGCAAGGCTGAATCCGGCGAGTTATACATCTCGACGATCTACGTCAACTGCGCTCCGATGCTCAAACGCCTCCGTCCCGCTCCCCAGGGCCGCGGCTACCGCATCCGCAAACGCTCCAACCACGTGACTGTAATCGTCGACACTATCGACAACGCTAAAACCGCAGAGGCATAATTCCATGGGACAGAAAGTTAATCCTATCAGCAACCGCCTGGGTGTAATCCGTGGCTGGGACTCCAACTGGAGCGAAAAAGGCAAATACGCCGCCAACATCCTCGAAGATTACAAACTCCGCGAATATCTCAACGTTCGCCTGGCCAAATGCAGCGTCTCTCGCGTCGTTATCGAGCGCACGCTCAAACTCATCACCATCACTGTCTGCACATCCCGTCCCGGTCTGATCATCGGCAAGGGCGGCCAGGACGTAGAGGCCCTCAAGAAGGAACTCGCCAAAATCACCGACAAGGACGTTCAGATCAACGTTTTCGAAGTGAAGCGTCCCGAACTCGACGCCCAGATCGTAGCCAGCACCATCGCCCGCCAGATTGAAGGCAAGGTGGCATACCGCCGCGCCGTCAAGATGGCCGTCGCCAGCACCATGCGCGCCGGCGCCGAAGGTATCAAGGTGCAGGTTTCCGGTCGTCT
>CAJJOO010000467.1 GCA_905193395.1 uncultured Porphyromonadaceae bacterium | reverse complement strand
TTCTCCGGCGGGATTGACACGGCGGTAGCGGAACTTGTATTTGCCGCTGGATTTAATCCATTCCGTGTTCAGCGAAGCCGTGACAGTGTGCGAAAGGCGGAATTCAGCCAGTGCCGAGGGGTTTATCAAATCAAAGGACCCGGTGCGCACCATGGCGCGGAGATGGTAACGGCGGTTATCGGCGAAGCGTGGCGAACGCGTGCGGATGTAGACCGTGCCGGCCGAGCCGAAATCGCGTGCGGGCTGAAGAATTTCGCTTTTCTGGCCGTTATACAGCGAGATGGCCTCTATATTGTCGAGCGAGAATTGCCCGAGGTCAATCTGGCCGTTCTGTGCGTTCCCCAGTTCGACGCCGTCGTAAACCACACCGGTATGTGCCGAACCCATAGAACGCACATTCACGGTCTTTATGCCGCCGACGCCGCCATAGTCCTTGACCTGGACGCCGGAAAAATATCGCAGGGCATCGGCGATACTGTTGCTGTTGAGCCGCTGCAAGGCACCACCTTCCAGGGTCTGCGCCGGTATCACCTCGACCTTCGGCACACGCGCTGTGACCACCAGTTCGTCAAGATTGTGGTGGATAGTGTCGGCCTGTTCCATTGCGGGCAGCGACAGAACAGACACACAGACTATGACTCCAGCAGCGATATGCTTCATCGGGATTCGTTAATAATAAAAAACCGTTAATCCAATCATGCAGGACCAACGGGGAACAGAATCCAACGAAAAGGAAGAAGCCCGCAGCAGGCAGGCGGCCGCTTTTCGAAAATTATGCCCATAATCCCGCAGGCAATCATGAATGAGGAAGCGGCAGGTCTTCTGACTAATCCCCGTCGGAGCGCCTTCCCGGCACCGTAGCACCAGTGGCAAGAAGCAACCGACGTTATCCTGAACTAATCAGGAGGGAATCACAGCAGCGGGTACTGTCGGGGAATCTCACCCCGTTCCCTATTCATGCCCGGCGGGAATTGTGCCTCTGCACAGCCGGACAACCGTTTCCGTATGCAAAGTTA
>CAJJOO010000466.1 GCA_905193395.1 uncultured Porphyromonadaceae bacterium | reverse complement strand
CCCGACGATTTCTCGGTACTGGGCCAGAACTGGGGATTCCCCACCTACAACTGGGAGGAAATGGCCCGCGACGGTTTTGCCTGGTGGAAAGATCGCTTCGTAAAGATGTCACAGTATTTCGATGCCTACCGCATCGACCACGTGCTTGGCTTCTTCCGAATCTGGCAGATTCCTCTGGATGCAGTCCACGGCCTGCTGGGCGTCTTCAATCCCGCCCTTCCGTTCACTGTCGAGGAACTGCGCTATAACTACGATTTCTGGCTCGACATCGACCGCCATACCACGCCTTTCATCATGGACTGGTTTGTCGGTGATTTCTTCGGCGAATACACCCAGGAGGCCACAAGCCGCTTCATGTATTCCGTGGGCGGCGGACGCTATCGCCTGAAAGATGATTTCTCCACCCAGCGCAAGGTTGTCGAATATTTTGCCAAGCAGCCTAAGGACGAGAAGAACACGCGCCTCTGCGACGGCCTCCTCGGACTTATCGACCAGGTCCTCTTCATCGAAGACCCCGTGGAGAAAGGCAAGTATCATCCCCGCATCTCGGCCCAGTTCACCTACAACTACCGTGCGCTCAACGACTACGAGCGCTGGACTTTCGACCGCCTCTACAACGACTTCTTCTACCACCGCCACAACGATTTCTGGTATGGCAAGGCAATGTGGAAACTCCCCCCGCTGATTGATGCCACTTCCATGCTGACCTGTGCCGAAGACCTCGGCATGATTCCCGGTTGCGTTCCGGCCGTGCTCAGTGCCCTCGAGATTCTCACTCTCGAAATCCAGCGCATGCCCAAGGACCCCAATTCCAAGTTCGGCAACACATGGAACTATCCGTATTACAGCGTCTGCACCACCTCAACCCACGACATGGGCGGTATACGCGCCTGGTGGGAGAGCGACCGTGCGGTTTCGGCACAGTACTTCCACGAAGTCCTCGGCGATCAGGGTGAACCTCCTTATTTCGCCGAACCCTGGCTCTGTCGCCGGATTCTTGAATTGCAGGTTAAGTCGCCCTC
>CAJJOO010000465.1 GCA_905193395.1 uncultured Porphyromonadaceae bacterium | reverse complement strand
TAGCCGGAATCGTTATTCAAAGTTACGAAATTCAGGCAGAAAATGCAAACATACGGCCAAATCAGGGACACAATTAATGTTAAAAGCCGAAGCGGCCGGAAAAAAAGCCCGGCCGCTTCGGTATATTCCGCGATATGCAATCTTACTTCTTGATACCGCCTTTGATGCCGCCCGTCATGGCGAAAATGTTGGCAGAGAATTCAAAAGTTTTGCTTTCGTTGTCGCGACGACGTTTAAGGGCCAGTTTCACCAGACGGTCCATCAGTTGTTCGAAAGGCAATCCTGCTGCCTCCCATAGATAGTAGGACAGCGAACCGGGGATGGTGTTGATTTCGTTGACATATACC
The DNA here is from genome assembly GCA_905193395.1 of uncultured Porphyromonadaceae bacterium. Taxonomy (GTDB): domain Bacteria; phylum Bacteroidota; class Bacteroidia; order Bacteroidales; family Muribaculaceae; genus CAG-873. Next base: position 701 of record CAJJOO010000465.1, on the reverse strand, counting down.
TTATTGGTATCGGCATCGATAATGAGGTCGACGCGGCTGACACCATGGCAGGAAAGCACACGGAAGGTCTCGCCGGCCAGACGGCGGCACTCGGCGGCCAGGTCGTCGGGCAGTTTGGCGGGGATGCGCTTCTTTGCGGCGTGCATGCCGCCGCCCATATATTTGTCGCCGTAGGACAGGATTTCCTCGGCCTTCACGGGTTCTTCAAGGACGGAAGTCTCATAGGAATCGACGTCTCCGAGAACGGAGCAGTTGATTTCGCGGAGCGCGGTGACCATGTGCTCGACGATGAGACGGCGTGAGAAACGCGCGGCCTCGTCGAGACGCGAGGCAAGTTCCTCGCGGTTGTGTGCGGCGCCGATGCCGATGCTCGAGCCGAGGTCGGCAGGCTTGACAATCACGGGATAGCCCAAAGCCTTCTCTATTCGGTCCAGAGTGCCCTCGCGGTCGGCGGCCCACTGCTTGTCGGTGAGCCATTGATAGTCGACCACGGGAATACCGTCGGCGCTCAGAATCATCTTCATTGTAATCTTGTCCATGCCGTTGGCCGAGGCGAGGGTGTCGCAGCCTGCATAGGGAATGCCGATGGTTTCGAGAACGCCTTCAAACTTGCCGTCCTCGACGTTGGTGCCGTGAAGGACCGGAATGGCGAGGTCCAGAGTAGCCAGGACATCCTTGCCGAACAATGGCTTGCGGACAGT
>CAJJOO010000464.1 GCA_905193395.1 uncultured Porphyromonadaceae bacterium | reverse complement strand
CCAGTTGGGGGTATGCCTCGCGTACGGCGTTGACGTAGAGCGAGAGTGCGCTGCCGAGGCGCTGCTGTGCGTCGCTGATGTTGGCGACGGCTTCTTCCGAGTCGGGAGCGGTGCCTTTGAGTTCGTTGGCGCGGTCGTAGGCCTCGCTGAGGCCGGCACGGGCGCGGGTCACGTTTTCAAAGGTTGTCTTTTCGTGCTCGGCATATCCCTTAACGGTTGCAAGAAGGTTGGGAATGAGGCTCAGACGGCGCAGATACTGGTTCTCGACCTCGCTCCAGGTGCGTTCGCAGTTCACTTCCATTTCAACGAAGTTGTTGCGTGCGGAGACGTACCAGCCGAAGCATCCGGCGATTATGACTATGATGACGACGATGATGCCGCCGATTGTGAGGGTTTTCTTGTTCATGTGTGATTATTTGAGTTTACGCAGCAGTGCGTTGAGGCTAACGTTGTCGTGGATAAGACGGTGGAGGTCGGCCACGGCCACGCGCTGTTGTTCCATCGAGTCGCGGTGGCGCAGGGTGACGGTGTTGTCCTCAAGGGTCTGATGGTCGACTGTGATGCAGTAGGGTGTGCCGATGGCGTCCTGGCGGCGGTAGCGTTTGCCGATGGAGTCCTTTTCGTCGTAGTGTGTGTTGAAGTCGAATTTAAGGTCATCGACAATCTCGCGGTCCTTTTCGGGGAGTCCGTCCTTGCGCACCAGGGGCATGACGGCGCATTTCACCGGAGCGAGGGCTGCGGGCAGGTGGAGCACCACGCGCGATTCGCCGCCTTCGAGGGACTGCTCCTCGTAGGACGAACAGAGCACGCTGAGGAACATGCGGTCGACGCCGATTGAGGTTTCGATTACGTAGGGAGTGTAGGACGAATTGAGTTCGGGGTCGAAGTACTGTATTTTCTTGCCGGAGAATTTCTCGTGCTGCGAGAGGTCGAAGTCGGTACGGGAGTGGATGCCTTCAACTTCCTTGAAACCGAAGGGCATGAGGAATTCGATATCGGTTGCGGCGTTGGCGTAGTGGGCCAGTTTCTCGTGGTCGTGGTAGCGGTATTTCTCGTC
>CAJJOO010000463.1 GCA_905193395.1 uncultured Porphyromonadaceae bacterium | reverse complement strand
TCAGCCTTGGTGACGAACGCCTGCGCACGGAGACCGCCGCCCTCGTGGCCTGTGACACATGTCATATAATCAGCCAATTGCAATAACAATGAATACAACAGACTATCTGAAAGACTCGCCTACGGGCAACTTTTTTCTGCTCGCCGGGCCTTGCGTGATCGAAGGAGAACAGATGGCCATGGACATCGCCGGCACCATCGCGCCGATATGCCGGCGCCTGGGCATCCCCTATGTGTTCAAAGGCTCGTACCGCAAGGCCAACCGCTCGCGTCTTGACTCGTTCACGGGCATCGGGGACCTGCGCGCCCTGGAAATACTGAACAAAACGGGACGCGAAATCGGCGTGCCGACCGTCACCGACATCCATGCCGCCGCCGAGGCGCGTATGGCGGCCGACTTCGTGGACATACTCCAGATACCGGCGTTCCTGTGCCGGCAGACCGACCTGCTGCTGGCCGCCGCGGCGACCGGCAAAGCCGTGAACATAAAGAAAGGGCAGTTCCTGGCGCCCGGCTCGATGAAATTCGCCGCCGAGAAGGTGCGAGACGGCGGCAACAATAACGTGATGGTGACCGACCGCGGCACCACGTTCGGCTACGGCGACCTGGTGGTCGATTTCCGCGGCATCCCGCAGATGCAGGCCGAATGCCGCTGCCCGGTGATAATGGACGTGACCCATTCGCTGCAACAGCCCAACACGGCAGGCGGCGTGACGGGGGGACGTCCGGACATGATCGAGACCATAGCGCGTGCGGCCATCGCCACGGGAGCCGACGGCCTGTTTATCGAAACCCATCCCGACCCGGCCTCGGCAAAAAGCGACGGCGCCAACATGCTGCGCCTGGACCTGCTGGAGCCGCTGCTCGAACGCCTCAGCGCGCTGCGGGCCACAATCAACACTTTTTGAAAACAGATGCACCGCAATAGCATGATTTTTTGTAACTTTGTGGGCTAAAATAAAAAAACTATGTACAGGACCAATACATGCGGAGAACTGCGTGCCGGCGACGCCGGCCGCGAGGTGACACTCGCCGGCTGGGTGCAGCGCGTGCGCAAGATGGGAGGCATGACT
>CAJJOO010000462.1 GCA_905193395.1 uncultured Porphyromonadaceae bacterium | reverse complement strand
ACATTCATCGACCGTTTCCTTGCAACCGCCAGCGCCTACAACGTGCCGGCCGTGTTGCTGATTAACAAAATCGACCTGCTCACCGAAGCCGATGACCGTGAGTTGCTCGACGCAGTGGCCTATCTTTACCGCTCGATCGGCTACAAGGTGGCCGAGGTTTCGGCCCGCACAGGGCAGGGCATGGACCACCTGCGCGAACTGCTCGCCGGAAAACTCTCGCTGTTCTCGGGCAATTCCGGCGTGGGCAAATCGACGCTCATCAACGCTCTGATTCCCGGCCTCGACGTCAAGACCGGCGATATTTCCGAGGCCCACGACACCGGCATGCATACCACCACGTTCAGCGAACTATACGAACTGCCGGGCGGCGGCGCCATCATCGACACTCCTGGTGTGAGGGGCTTCGGCACCATTGATTTCGACAAATACGAAGTGGCGCATTTCTTCCCCGATTTGTTCGAGGTGTCGTCCGGCTGCCGCTTCGGCAACTGCACCCACACGCACGAACCCGGCTGCGCTGTCCTCGCCGCCCTCGAAGAGGGCCGCATCGCACAGTCGCGCTACGCCTCGTATCTTTCCATCCTCGAGGATGCCGACGAAAGCAAATATCGCAAAAGTTATTGATTTATAGCCGAATCGGCTTCTGCCGTGAGCGTGAACGTGAAGTCGTTGCCCGGCTGCGTCAGCGCAAGCCGTCCGCCCGTCAGTTTTCCGCCCGAAACCTCGGCACGGCAACTTGACGAGATGTCGCCGCGCTCCACGCTGAACAGCGACGGCACGCCGGCTATACGGGCCAATGCCAGCGCCACGAATCCCATTGTATACCGCAGATTGACCTCGACAACGGCGTCGAGGACCGGCCCATCTGCCGTCTCGGCCACCAGCATGTCTATTCCCGCCGGACCGGTGTAGCGGCCTCCTAATATCTTGCCAAGGGCCTCGGGCACGGCTGCGGCGACGCGGTCGATTACACCGATATCAATGTGTCGGCCGATGATTTCGCGCAGAGCCTCCTGCCTGTCTACGATATTGCCGCGGTAGGCGCCTGATTCATCGGCGCGGAACACGGAATAGCCC
>CAJJOO010000461.1 GCA_905193395.1 uncultured Porphyromonadaceae bacterium | reverse complement strand
GACGAAGTCGGCCCTAACCGATTCCATCATAGAGGCACTGAAACGTGCCGGAATCCGCACCGTCACCGGCCGGATTGTCATAAAACAGACAATGAAGGACGCCGGCGCGTGCCCCACCTGGGAATGTGAGGATATAGCCTGGTCCTACGGCGCCGGCCTCTTCGGATTCAACTACGCGGGCAACACTGTGGGCGTCTTTCCCGTAAAAGGCACCACAACGCCGCCGTCGACACTGAAAATACGTCTGATTCCGTCGGGTGGCGACAGCAACGACCAGATACGCGGCATCGACAGCAATGTCCTCACCGTGAGCGGAACGGCACGCAGCCGCGCCAACCGCCAGTGGCGCGTGTCGGCCTCGAATCCTGACCCCGCCTATACCTATACCCGCGTGCTCGAAAGCCGGATGGCCGACTCGGGAATCAAACTCGGCGGGGACGAAGTGGCCGCCGGCAATGAGTCGACGCTGTGCGTCTACCGCTCGCCCGAGGCCGCGGAAATCTGCCGCAACCTGATGAAGCGCTCCGACAACATGTTTGCCGAGGGAATGCTTAGGGCCATCGACCCCGAAGGCACGCGCGACGACTGCATCGATGCCGTCAAAGATATATGGAAAGAACGCGGGCTGACGGTCTCGTCCACTATTATGCACGACGGCAGCGGACTTACGCGCTCCAACCGTTTCTCGCCGCTGTTCTTGGCCGGGATGTTGGAATATATGGCTAAATCGCCGCTTGCCGAGACCTACAGAGCCTGCTTTCCGGTTGCCGGAATCGACGGAACGATGCGGGGCTTCGGTGCGAAATCGGCCCTCAAAGGCCGTTTGGCCATGAAAACCGGCAGCCTCAGTTCCGTGCAGACCTATGCCGGCTACCGCCTGGACGCCGATGGGCGGCCGACACATGTCGTGGTGGTGATGGTCAACGGCTTCTTCTGCCCCCGTCCCGCCCTGCGCGACGCAATTGTGAAATATCTTCTGAAAGTGTTTGAAAAAGAAAAATAATATGGAATCCGTCAATTCTGTAATTACGTCGGCAATCACACTCGAAGGCCTGCTGCGCGTCTACGAAACTCGCCGCGAGCCGCAGGCGCTGGCC
>CAJJOO010000460.1 GCA_905193395.1 uncultured Porphyromonadaceae bacterium | reverse complement strand
GGTCGAGGTGCGCGGCCTCGAGTCCGAACGCCTCTACCTGGCATGGAGAATCCCCGGCGCCGGCGACAAGGACATGACCGTGCTGCAGATTCTCGACCGCGTCCTCAACAACGGACAGTGCGGCCTCATCGACATCAACCTCAACAACTCGCAGCGCGTGCTTTCGGCCGGCTCCGGACTGTATGACCTGGCCGACCATGGCGTATTCCTGCTCCTGGGACGTCCCAACAACGGCCAGACCCTCGACGAGGTTCGCGAACTGCTCCTCGAACAGATCAAGGCCCTGCGCGAGGGCAATTTCCCCGACGAACTGATTCCCGCAATCATCAACAACCTCAAACTCGAACTCCAGCAATCATTCGAGAGCAACGAAAGCCGCGCCGACTACTTCGTCAACGCCTTCGTCAACGGCACTCCATGGGCCGACGTCGTGGCACAGTACCACAGCCTCGACTCCATCACCAAGGACGATGTCGTGGCAGCCGCTCGCCGCTATCTGGGCACCGACAACTATGCCGCCATCTATAAGGTACAGGCCGAGGACACCACCGTCGTCAAGATGCCCAAACCGGAACTGACGCCCATCGCCATGAACCGCGACACCTCGTCGGCCTTCCTCGATGAAATCGCCGCCATCCAGCCCGAGCCTATCGAGCCCGTGTTCCTGGATTTCAACCGTGACCTCACCGTCCTCAAAGCCAAGAACGACATCCCCGTCCTCTATACCCGCAACACAACCAACGACATCTCCACGCTGACCTATATCGTAGACCTGGGCGAGAACAACGACCTGCGCCTCTCGCTGGCCAACAGTTATTTCGACCTTCTCGGCACGCCCACAATGAGTTCCGACGACCTCAAACGCCGCTTCTTCGACCTGGCCTGCTCCTGGAACATCTCGATTGGCGCCGAACGCTCCTACGTGCGTATCTACGGCCTGAGCGAGAACCTGCCCGCCGCCGTGAAACTCTTCGAGGACTTCCTGGCCACCGCCACCGTCGACACTGCCGCCTACTCGCGCCTCGTCGACCAGATCGAGCAGAGCCGCGTCAACGACAAGGCAAACCAGAGCCAGAACTTCTGGCGGCTGAACTACTAC
>CAJJOO010000459.1 GCA_905193395.1 uncultured Porphyromonadaceae bacterium | reverse complement strand
GGCGCCGCCACTATATTAAATTTTGCTATGAGTGCGATACAGGTACGCACAAAAAGGATTTACAAGGTTACGATTGTCGGCAGCATAGTCAATCTGGTGCTGGTGGCATTCAAATTCATTGCCGGTATTTTCGGACACAGTTCGGCCATGATTGCCGACGCGGTCCATTCTCTTTCCGACTTTTTCAGCGATATCGTCGTGCTGTGGTTTGTGAAACTGTCCTCCCGGCCCCGCGACGAGGACCATGATTATGGCCACGGCAAGTACGAGACCTTCGCCTCGCTCATCGTGGGCGTTCTGCTGGCTATTGTCGGTATCGGGCTTCTCTACAACGGCGTGGCCAAAACAATAGATTTCTTTTGTGGCGAAGAGTTGCGTTCGCCGGGCTACATAGCCCTGGTCGCCGCCATTCTTTCCATCGTCTCGAAGGAATGGCTGTATCGCTATACCGTCGCCGAGGGAAAACGCCTCAACTCGCCCGCGCTGATTGCCAATGCCTGGCACCATCGCAGCGATGCCCTCACCTCGGTGGCCGCGCTCGCCGGTATCGGAGGCGCAATGATTCTCGGACCCGGCTGGGCCGTCCTCGACCCCGTGGCTGCCGCGCTCGTCAGCGTCTTCATCCTCAAGGCCGCCTACGACCTGGTTAAGACGAATCTGGACCAACTTCTCGAAAAGTCCCTGGACCACGCCACGAAGGAGCATATTGCCTCGCTGATACTATCCACGCCGGGTGTGACCGGAATTCACCGCCTGTTCACGCGGCGTATAGGTTCACAGCCTGCAATCGAGGCGCATGTGCGCATGGACGGCGACATCACCCTGCGCGAGGCCCATGCTATCGCTTCGGCTGTCGAGGAACGCCTCCGCGCCGAATATGGCCGCGAAATCCACCTGATTATTCACATGGAGCCTTCGGCTCCGGCCGATTCCGCCGCCTCACCGGGTAATAGACTGTGATGCCGGAACAGTCTTGCTTACGGCTATTACGCCGCAAAGGTGGCAATAACAGTTGTAACTGCGACTATTTATATTTGATTCTGAACTTGTCCAGCAGGATTTTGAAATTATCCTGTGCGCTAAGACAAGTATCAATAAGGTATCCTTTTATTTTCGGCCAGTTGCGGAGACCGTT
>CAJJOO010000458.1 GCA_905193395.1 uncultured Porphyromonadaceae bacterium | reverse complement strand
TTTCTCCACATCCTCGGGCATGCCCTGCTTGATGGCTTTTTTCAGGCCTTCGATGGCGTCGCGGCGGGCGTTGCGCACCGAAATCTTGGCCTGCTCAGCCTCGCCTTTCGACTGCTTCACCAGGGCCTTGCGGCGTTCCTCGGTCAGCGGCGGGATGCTGATACGGATCACCTCGCCGTTGTTTTCCGGGGTGATTCCCAGGCTGCTGTTGATGATTGCCTTTTCGATTTCCTTGAACATCGATTTTTCCCAGGGCGTGATCATAATGGTTCGCGCGTCGGGAACCGAGATGTTGGCCACGTTGCTCAGGGGCGCCTGGCTGCCGTAGTAGTCCACGCGGATGGCGTCCAGGATTTTCGGATTCGCCTTGCCGGCGCGGATGTGGGCCAGGGATTCGTCCAGGTAGGCCACAGCCATTTCCATTTTTTCTTCGGCGGGGCCGATGTAGGTTTTGGGGTCTGTCATGTTATTTCAGTTTTACAAGTGTTCCGGTTTCTTTGCCGGCCAGTACCTTGGCCAGGTTGCCGGGCGTGTCCATGTCGAACACGATTATCGGCATGTCGTTCTCCTTGCACAGGGCCGTCGCCGTGAGGTCCATCACCTTCAGGCCGCGGTTGTACACCTCGTCGTAGGTAATTTCGTCAAATCGTGTGGCCGTCGGGTCCTTCTCGGGGTCGGCCGTGTAGATGCCGTCCACGCGCGTACCTTTCAGCATCACGCCCGCCTCAACCTCCACGGCGCGGAGTGCCGCGCCCGTATCGGTGGTGAAGAAGGGATTGCCCGTGCCGCCGGCAATGATGGCCACGTCGCCGCGTTCCATCGCCTCGATGGCCTTCCATTTGCTGTAATACTCGCCGATGGGATACATATTCAGCGCCGTGAACACCTTGGCGCCGTGGCCCGTGCCGCGAAGCGCCGAGCATAGCGCCAACGAGTTGATTACCGTTGCCAGCATACCCATCTGGTCGCCCATCACGCGGTCGAAACCCTTCGAGGCGCCGCTCAGACCGCGGAAAATGTTGCCGCCGCCAATCACGATGGCTATCTGCGTGCCGGCGTCCACGGCATCGGCAATCTGCGCCGCGTAACTTCCCAGGCGCTCGGTATCAATACCATAGCCCTGGTGGCCCATGAGC
>CAJJOO010000457.1 GCA_905193395.1 uncultured Porphyromonadaceae bacterium | reverse complement strand
CATCCTCGCAATCGTCAAGGGCCTCATGACCCGAGACCTATATGAAAACGGCATCTACGTCCGCTCAACCAACCCGCTGAGTCCCGACTTCAACGAGGCCCTCCGCCTCATCAACGACCCCGAACGCTATAACGCCATCCTCCGCGGCCGAAAACAGTAATCCGGCAATGATACGACTTCAATACTACTCCACCTGGGGCCCGATGCTCAAACTCTGCGTCGGAACCCTCGTCATCGACGACGACACCTTCACCCTCGTCCCCGACAAGGACCAGAAAATCGGTTTCGGCCGCATCAGCCGCGACACAAAGACCTTCCGTCTGGTCGACATCGCCGGTTTCCGCCGCGTATTCGCCTCGCGTATCACCATTACCTTCACCGACAGTTCTGAAATCACCCTCGCTCCCGAGAAGATGAAGGAAGTCGTCACCTTCCTCGAAAGCCGCCGCCGCGCCGCCTTCGAACGCCTCGGACGGCCCGCCCCGCAGGTTCCCTGCTTCTTCGAGATTCCCGCCTGACGCCCTTAATTTCCGATAATTCAAGAAAATATCTTTTATGACATTCTCCGACAACTGCAACGCTATCTTCGACCGCTGCGTCGAGGCCTACCATGTTTCCGACAATATCGACGCTCCCGTTCCCAACCCCTTCCCCGAAGGCTCCACCGACAGCGTCCTCTTCGAAAAAAACCTCATTGACGCCCGTCAGTGGCACATGGAGGACATCATCCGCGACCCCGAAATCGACCCCGCCGAGGCCCTCGTCCTCAAACGTCGCATCGACCGCTCCAACCAGGAGCGCACCGACCTCGTCGAAGAACTCGACACCCGTTTCCGCGACCGCTTCGCCTCCGTGACGCCCGCCGCCGACGCCACCGTCAACACCGAGACTCCCGCCTGGGCCATCGACCGCCTCTCGAATCTCGCACTCAAAATCTACCACATGGCAGCCGAAGTCGCACGCACCGACGCCTCCGCCGAGCACCGCGCTCGCTGCGCCGCCAAACTCGACATCCTCCGCCAGCAGCGCGTCGACCTCTCCGGCGCAATCGACACCCTCCTCGACGACATCGCCGCCGGCCGCAAGTACATGAAAGTCTACCGCCAGATGAAGATGTACAACGACGCCGACACCAACCCCGTGCTTTATGGCTCGAA
>CAJJOO010000456.1 GCA_905193395.1 uncultured Porphyromonadaceae bacterium | reverse complement strand
CGACAATCTGAATGTCGGACAGCCTGAGGCGTGCTTCGAGATAGCGTGCGAGTTCCTTGCGTGAGGCTGCGGGCATGGGCCGTTCGAAGGAGACGAGTGCCATGTTGACGGTGTCCAGCCTTCCGCTGGCGGTGTTGGCGAAAATCTCGCGGGAGACGGCGATTGACGTAATCTGGGGGAAAACCACCTTGAGTTCGGGAGTGATGCTTCCGGCCACGGAATCGCGCATGGCGGCGCCGGTGATAACCTGTTTCAGCGAGTCGATTGTGGCCTGTTTGGCAGCGATGGCGGCCTGGCTCATCTGGAAGATGTCGCGGGTGGAGGAGGCGTTGAGTGCTCCGGCGGTCAGGGCATCGCTGTTGCCCTGGACGATGCGGAGGCGTGTGCCCTGAAGTCCATAGTATTTCAGTTGCGACGACAGCGCCAGCGTCAGTGAATCCTGAGGCAGCGGCGCGCCGATAAGGGTGATGGTGACCGAGGGATTGAGCCGGGACCAGGAGGCCGAGGTGGTCAGGACGTGGGTGTCGGGGAACTGACATTCTTCGGTGACGAAGCGCTGGACGTTGATTTCAAAGCGCGACTGGCGCAGCATGTTGTAGGTGAGATAGATGGATGGCAGCAGGCAGAGGACGGCGATAATATATACCCAGCGTCGCACACGCAGGGCGCGGGCAGGGTCGTCGGTGGGGACGGCGTGGTATTTCATCAGTTTCACGCCTATGAATGTGGCCAGACAGATGAAGATTGAGTTGATGAGGAACAGATAGAGGGCGCCTGCGAAATAGTGCAGTTGCAGAGTGGCTACGCCGTAGCCCACGGTGCAGAGCGGGGGCATGAGGGCGGTGGCGATTGCCACGCCGGGAATCACGTTGCCCTTGCTGCGCGAGCCGATTGCCACGATGCCGGCGCCCCCGCCGAAGAAGCCGATGAGGACGTCGTAGATTGTGGGCGAGGTGCGGGCCAGCAGTTCGCTGTGGCCTTCGCTGACGGGCGAGATCAGGAAATAGAGTGTGGAGGCGACTACCGAAAAGAGGGCGGCCATTGCCAGATTGCGCGAGGCGCGTTTCAGCAGGTTGAAATCCTGGATGCCGACGGCGAGACCGATGCCGATGATAGGACCCATGAGCGGCGAGATGAGCATGGCGCCGATAATCACAGCCGTTGAGTTGGTGTTC
>CAJJOO010000455.1 GCA_905193395.1 uncultured Porphyromonadaceae bacterium | reverse complement strand
CCAACCGCAAGCACCTCGACGAGATTATCGAGGCCTGCGGCGACGACTATCGGCTGTGGAACGTGGATTGCGGCACCTTCACCTCCATCACACGCCAATGAAATCATCCGAAACCATGTCGGTTGGTGAAATCATCGACGTGTTTTTCAAGCACGGCGGCAACGAAGACGCCTTCAAATATCACAAAATCGCCTCACTCTGGCCACAGGTGGCCGGTGCCACACTCGCCGATGCTACCCTGCGCTGCTATGCCGCCGACCATGCCCTCCACGTCTACATCTCGTCGGCACCCGTCAAATCCGAACTGAAATTCGTGGCCGACGCCATGGTGCGTCGGCTGAACGAGACCGCCGGCGACGACATCATCGACAGAATCATAATACACTGAAACCACAAATGGCAGCCCATACACCTCCGACACCTCCCTACCCCTATCTTTTCTCGCTCGACGTTCAGCAACGCTTCAACGACGTCGACATGTTCGGCCACCTTAACAATTCGGTCTACCTGCAATTCTTCGACCTGGCCAAATACCGCTATTTCCGCAAAGTGATGGGCGACGATTTCGACATGCGCAGCCTCGCCGTGGTGATTGTGAACATCAACTGCAACTTCTACGAACCGGCCTTCCTCGACGAGCCGCTGACCGTCCTAACAGCCGTTGCATCCATCGGCGAGAAATCGCTCACGCTCGACCAGCGCATCGTCAACCCTCAGACCGGACACGTCAAATGTACCGGCACAACCATCATGGCCGGCATCGACCTCGCCACATTGCAGTCGGCCCCGATACCAGACTTCGCCCGCCGCAACATCATCCGCTTCGAAGGCCGCGAAATGTAACTCTTACGGCTTTGGCGAGCAGGTGACCACCGACAGGCGTTCTGGATTTAGATAGCGTGCCGAGACTTCAGCCAGGCGTTCCGGCGTCAGCGAGCGGATTTCCTGCAATTGACGCTCAAAATAATCCGCCGGCATGCCGAAGGTCTTTCGTGAAATGTAGTTCGCGGCCATCGAGAACGGCGAATCCGTTATAGAAGCCAGGTCGGACCACGCGTGCATTTTCAGCCGCTGCAATTCCTCGCCCGACGGCGGTTCGACGGCCATACGCGCGATTTCACGGCGCGTCTCGTCGATTACCTGTTCCATATATTCCACGTCGCACTGCGCCTCGACATGCACCGATG
>CAJJOO010000454.1 GCA_905193395.1 uncultured Porphyromonadaceae bacterium | reverse complement strand
GCGGGCATGCAGTTTCTGGGTGGAGATGCCTAGCTCGGCGCCCATTCCGAACTGGCCGCCGTCGGTGAAGGCGGTGGATACGTTGGCATAAACGCAGGCTGCGTCTACGGCGCTGAGGAAGCGCCGGGCGGCTTCGGCGTTTTCGGTCACGATACATTCGCTGTGATGCGAGCCGTAGCGCTCTATGTAGTCGAGGGCGTCGTCAAGGTCTTCGACGGTCTTCACAGTCATCTTGTAGTCGAGCCACTCGTGGCCGAAATCCTCGTCAGAGGCGTGTACAAGATGAGGATAGGCGCCTTCGAGAGCGGCATAGGCGTCGGCGTCGGCATGAATCTCGACATTCTTTTCGGCGAGTGGCCAGCAGACGGCAGGCAGGTCGGCCAGGCGCGCGCGGTCGACCAGCAGGCAGTCGAGCGCGTTGCACACGCTGACGCGGCGCGTCTTGGCATTGAATACCAGCGACGAACAGGTGGCCGTGTCGCCGGAGGAATGGAAGTATGTGTGGCACACGCCGGCGCCGGTCTCGATGACGGGCACACGGGCGTTATCGCGCACGAAGTCTATCAGGCGTCGGCTGCCGCGAGGTATGATTACGTCAATCAGTCCACGGGCGCCCAGCATGGCGGCGGTCTCCTCGTGTCCTTCCAGCAGGGTGACACAGGGGGCCGGCAAGCCGAAGCATTCCAGCACGCGGGCAATTACGCCGACGGCCGCGCGGTTGGTTTCGGCAGCCTCGTGGCCGCCTTTCAGTACGCAGGCATTACCGGATTTGAAGCAGAGTGCGAAAACGTCGAAGGTCACATTGGGCCGCGATTCATAAATTACACCCACAACTCCGAATGGCACGGACACCTTAGTGATTGTCATGCCGTTGGGTCGCGTCACGCGGTTCAGCACCCGGCCCTGCGGTTCGGGCAATGCGGCGACGGCGGCAACGCCGTCGGCTATATCGGCAATCCGCGCCGGGGTCAGAGCCAGACGGTCGGCCATGGGATTGGCCGGGTCCATCTTTTCGAGGTCGCGGGCATTGGCCTGCAGCAGTGTTTCGGCACTGTCGCGGATTTCGGCGGCGAGGGCCTCCAGGAAATCATTTGCGCGGGCGGCTTCGAGCGCCGCCAGGCGGCGAGAGGCGACACGGGCGGCACGCAGGCGCCCGTAGATGCTTATTTCGGTTGTTTTCATTCGGTCATGAGTTTTGTCCGGCCGGAGTCGG
>CAJJOO010000453.1 GCA_905193395.1 uncultured Porphyromonadaceae bacterium | reverse complement strand
AAGGTCGTGGGTTCGAGTCCCACTCGCGGCTCCCGCAAGACCGGGTCATCCAAACTGGATGGCCCGTTTTTTTGATGCCCGCGCCACATAGCGCAGCCGCTTCCGCGCCCTGCGCAGAATGGCAAGGGCGCTGGAGCGCGGCCGGTCCCCCGGGCGCGGAACCTGCATGGCGTAAATCGGCAACGGCGTCGGAACGCGGCCGGTCTCCGGGCGCGGAACCCAGCATGGCGCGAAATTGTTTTGCCGGAGGAACCCGCGGGCGGAGGACCGCCCGCTATCCGGCGCCGCAGCCATTTGCATTGTTGACGACATCCCGCGGGCGGAGGACCGCCCTCTATCTATCCTAGACGAAAAAAACGCCCGTCACCGAGGTGGGTGGCGGGCGCGGATATCAGGGAATGATTTGTATCAATTGAGAGCACGGGAGAGGTTGAAGCCCTTGAATTCGAGGTCGGTGCGGGCCTTGTTGGCCATGGCGGGGTCGATGCGGATTGCCTGACGCAGGTTGGTGTTGAGCATCTGCTCGTTGCCGGTGCGGGCACCGAGGATTGCCATCAGATAGTAGGTTGTGGCGTCGGGAGTGTTGATGCCGGCAAGGGTCTGTTTGGCCTTGCTGTAATCCTTGGTGAGAATCTGGGCGAGGGCGGCGTTGTTGCTCTTGGTGTTGCCGAAAGCGCGTACAGCGGCTGCGTTATCGCCGATTTTGAGGTAGTAGACACCGAGGGCGTCGTTGAGGGCGTCGAGGCCGGCAGCGGAACCGAAGAGGCGGTTGGCCTGGTCGTATTTACCGTTGTTGAGGGCGATGAGGCCAAGGTTCATCGAGGGTTCGGTGGCGGAAGAGTTCAGCGAGGCAGCCTTCTGGAAGGAAGCGGAGGCGGCGTTGTAGTCGCCGGCTACGTACTGTGTGAGACCGAGGTCGTTCCATGTGCGGTAGTCCTGAGGATAGAGACGTGTTGCGGTCTGATAAATCTTCATGCGGAGGGCATTGTCGTCGGTGAGAGTGGCTGCATAGAGGAGTTCCTCAACGGAAAGTTTTTCGGGGTCGTTCTGGGCCAGGTTCATGAGTTCTGTGTCGCTCTTGCCGACAACGCTGATCGAGGCTGTAATGCGCGAATAGCGGAGTTGGGGCAGAATCTGGTCGGCCAGTTGCTCGAAGACGTTTGCAAGGTTGCGGATTTCGCGTTCGCGTTCCTCGGGGTCCTTATACATGGAGAGGACGCT
>CAJJOO010000452.1 GCA_905193395.1 uncultured Porphyromonadaceae bacterium | reverse complement strand
TGACACCGGTCGGCCGCCTGCCACAAACTTAACAACGGCGCCGAGTGTTGTAAAACTATCCGGCCCCGCCGGCCCGCTCAACTAACACAAACCACAACCACCGACAATGCCCGGAAGAATAATATCGAACATACCGAACATCCTCACACTGTGCAACCTGCTCTCGGGTTGCATAGCAATTGTAATGTCGTTTCATTCGGCCGATACCTACGGCCCCCTCACGGGCCTGCAATGGTGCTGGATAGCGATAGCCGCTGCCGCCGCCTTCGATTTCAGCGACGGCGCCTCGGCCCGCGGCCTGCACGCCTATTCGCCGCTCGGAGCCGACCTCGATTCGCTGAGCGACCTAGTAAGTTTCGGCGTAGCCCCGGCAATGATGATATTCAACGTGATGACCGGCGCCGGCACTTCGGCCGGAATCGCCCTTGCCGCCATGCTGATTCCCGTGGCCGGAGCCTACCGCCTGGCCAAGTTCAACAACGACACCACGCAGACCACCACCTTCCGCGGCCTTCCGATTCCCGCCAACGCCATCTTCTGGATTGGCATGTGCGGATGGATTCAGCGCTATATCTATCCCGGCCCCGCCGTGATCATCCTTTTCGTGCTGATACTTTCGTGGCTGATGGTGTGCAACATACGCATGTTTTCGCTGAAATTCAAGACTTTCGGATGGCACGAGAACTTCCGCCGTTATGTGCTCCTTGCCGCCTCGGTCCTTTTCCTGGTCACATGGCATGTCGCCGGATTTGTATGGATCGTGGCCCTCTATGTATTCATCTCGGTTCTTGGCCGCAAGGAACACGAGACCGTATAACAATTCAGCCGAATAATCTCAAACAGAATGGGATATTTCCTCCTCATACTGCTCCTTCTTTTCGTGGTGTTCCCATTGGTGAACATCATCTGGAAAATCTACACCTATCCGCGCCGTTACCGCCGCAGCGTCCGCGACGCCTTCGAAAAGGCCGCGCGACAGCAGCAGGAACAGCAGCGGCAGCAGGAAGAACGCGAACGCCGGAACCGTAAGAAAATCGACCCCGAAGTGGGCGAATACGTGGCCTTCGAAGAAGTCAAGACCTCAACGCGTACCACCGCAACCACCGAGTCCGACGGCTCAACCACAATCCGCAGCGAATCGCAGATTGAAGACGCCGTCTGGGAGGATATTAAGTAAGGAGCGTTTGCGACACCCGGGCACAAATGTCCCGGCAATCATTTCATTA
>CAJJOO010000451.1 GCA_905193395.1 uncultured Porphyromonadaceae bacterium | reverse complement strand
GATTCCTGAAAAAGGGCGGCACTCGCGATTACCACCCGAATCCGCCGCAAAGTTAAACCGATTTATTTTATAAACCAAATTTCCCGGCAACTTTTTTTTGTTTTTTTTCAGGACATGAGATATCAATTAACCAACAACGGCAAAGTGGAGCGCCAAAACATCGACAAAATGCCATTCAAAAGTGTTATTATGTCATCTTTTTATAGCGGACGTTCTAGCGGATGTTTATGATTTTTTCGTAACTTTGCAATCACGATTACAATTAAAGAAAAATAATTTCTATGCCCGATATGTTTTTGCCACTGGCGCTGTTTGACGCCGCAGGTTTCTTCCAATGGTTCGTCGAGAACGCCAACTATTGGTTTGTGTTTATTTTCATGGTGATAGAGAGTTCTTTCATCCCTTTCCCGTCGGAAGTTGTGGTGCCCCCGGCAGCCTATCTTGCCTCTACACGCGGCGACCTCAACGCATGGATGGTGGTACTGGTGGCCACGGCCGGCGCAATAGTCGGTGCGCTGATAAACTACTATCTGTCGCTGTGGATCGGACGCCCTCTGGTGTATAAATTCGCCGACTCGCGTTTCGGACACGCCTGCCTGATTGACAGGGCCAAGGTGGACAAGGCCGAAAAATATTTCGACAAACACGGCGCCGCATCAACCTTCATCGGCCGCCTCATTCCCGCCGTGCGCCAGTTGATTTCGATTCCCGCCGGTCTTTCACGGATGAACATCGGCGTGTTCGTCATATTCACCGGACTCGGAGCGCTGGTCTGGAACGCCATCCTTGGCCTGCTTGGCTGGTATCTGTCGACAATCGTACCTGTCGACCAGTTGTATGCCGCCGTCGAAAAATACAACAGTTATCTGAGCCTAGCCGGACTATGCATCGGCATCCTGTGCGTGATTTTCATCGGATGGCGACTGCTGAAACCCAAGTCAAAATCCCAAGAAATCAAGGATATAGAAAAATTATGATAGTCTCTCCCTCGCTTCTCTCGGCCGATTTCGCAAATCTGGCAAAAGACGTCGACATGCTGAACGCATCGCAGGCCCATTGGCTGCACTGCGACGTGATGGACGGCGTGTTCGTGCCGAACATATCCTTCGGATTTCCTGTTATCAAAGCCGTTTCGGCACTGACAGACAAGACACTGGACGTGCATCTGATGATTGTGAATCCCCAGAACTATATATCGCAGGTGCGCGACTGCGGCGCGGCAATCATGAACGTGCA
>CAJJOO010000450.1 GCA_905193395.1 uncultured Porphyromonadaceae bacterium | reverse complement strand
TCACCGAAACCGACTGCGGTACCCTCCGCGGCCTCGTATGCCGTGAAATCAAGAACAACGACGAGGTTGTCGCCTCCCTGGGCGAACGCATCCTCGGCCGCGTTTCCGTTCACGACATCGTCGACCCCCGCACCGGCGAAGTAATCGTCGCCGCCGGCGAAGAAATCAATGATGCCGCCGCCGACATCATCGATGCCTCCCCCATCGAATCCGTCGAAATCCGTTCCGTCCTCACCTGCGAGAGCAAGCGCGGCGTCTGCGCCAAGTGCTACGGCCGCGACCTCTCCAAGAGCCGCCTGGTACAGAAAGGCGAGGCTGTCGGCGTGATTGCCGCACAGTCCATCGGCGAGCCCGGTACTCAGTTGACACTGCGTACATTCCACGTCGGTGGTGTGGCATCCAACGTCGCTGCCATATCCTCGGTTAAGTCGCGCTACGACGGTATCCTCGAAATCGACGAACTCCGAACTGTCGAGACCGACGAAAAGGACGCCAACGGCAAGAACGTTCAGGTCGTTATCGGTCGTCTGGCCGAAATGCGCATCATCGACCCCAACACACAGATGATGCTTACCAACGCCAACATCCCCTACGGCTCGAAACTCTTCTTCAACAACGGCGACAAAGTCAAGATTGACGATATCATCTGCGAATGGGACCCCTTCAACGCTGTAATCATATCAGAAAAGAAAGGTCACATCAAATACCGCAACCTCATCGAGAACATCAACTACCGCGTCGATATCGACGAGCAGTCCGGTCTCGAAGACAAGATTATCATTGAAAGCCGCGACCGCGCCAAGGTGCCCGAAGCCGACATCGTCGACGACAATGGCCAGGTGCTGATGACCTACGCTCTCCCCGTGGGCGCGCACCTCATCTTCAACGACGGCGACGAGGTGAAGGTAGGCGACACCGTGGTTAAGATTCCGCGTGCAACCGGCGGCGCCGGCGACATCACCGGCGGTCTGCCCCGCGTCACCGAACTCTTCGAGGCACGCAACCCCTCGAACCCCGCTATCGTTTCCGAAATTGACGGCGAGGTACACTTCGGCAAACTCAAGCGCGGTAACCGCGAGATTTCCGTCGTCTCCAAACTCGGCGAAGTCAAGAAATATCTCGTGCCCCTGTCCAAGCAGATTCTTGTTCAGGAAAACGACGTGGTACGTGCCGGCACACCCCTTTCGGACGGTGCCATCACTCCGGCCGATATCCTCAACATCATGGGGCCGACAGCC
>CAJJOO010000449.1 GCA_905193395.1 uncultured Porphyromonadaceae bacterium | reverse complement strand
GGGGACAAAGTTACAGCCTTCGAATGAAATATACCATACCTAAATTGCAGGAAGCGGCTTTTTGCGGCGGCGGGGGATTTTTTGTAACTTTGCGGGGAAATAAAAGTTACTGAAAATACAGTCTCAGGAATAATAGTCTAAAAAATATATGTCAAGAAAACGCAAACCATATCCCCTGCTGGAAGGTGTGGAAATAACCGGCGTCGCAGCCGAGGGCAATGCCCTGGCCCGGGTCGACGACATGGTGGTGTTCGTTCCGCTGGCCGCCCCGGGCGATATCGTGGACATACAGATTACCCGTAAACGCAAATCATACTGCGAGGGTCGCGTGGCACGGCTCGTCAGCCCGTCACCATGCCGCGTGGAGCCCGTGTGCGAGCATTTCGGCCTGTGCGGCGGCTGCCGCTGGCAGCATCTGCCCTACCCGATGCAACTGGAATTCAAACGCCGGCAGGTTGTGGATGCCTTGAAGCGCATCGCCAAGGTTGAACTGCCCGAAGTTGCCCCCACAAAAGGGTCGGAGCGGATTCTGGAATACCGCAACAAGATGGAATATACCTTTTCCAACCGCCGCTGGCTCACACCCGAGCAAATGGCATCGGAGGCGACTTTCGACAACCGCGACGGCGCCGGATTCCACATTCCCGGTGCCTTCGACAAGGTCCTCGACATCCATAAATGCCATCTCCAGGACGACCTGGGCAACCGCCTGCGCAATTTCATAAAGGATTTCGGACGAGACAACGGCCTGTCTTTCTACGACCTGCGGGCACAGAACGGCCTGCTGCGCACGCTGATGGTGCGCATCGCCTCGACGGGCGAGGTCATGGCCGTGATGTCGTTCGGCGAGGACAATCCCGAGGCTATCCGCATGGTGATGCAGGCCGTGAAGGACAAATTTCCCGAAATCACCTCGCTGCAATACGTCGTGAACCTGAAAGTCAACGACACCATCGGCGATCAGGAAGTGATTACATTCAGCGGACGCGATTATATCGAGGAAGATATGGAGGGACTGAAATTCCGCATCGGCCCCAAATCGTTCTATCAGACCAACTCGCGCCAGGCCTGCGAACTCTACAAGGTGGCGCGGGATTTCGCCTCGCTGACGGGCGACGAACTGGTCTACGACCTTTATACCGGCACCGGAACCATCGCCAATTTCGTGAGCCGCAGCGCGCGCCGGGTAATCGGCATCGAATATGTGCCCGAGGCCATCGAGGACGCACGCATCAATTCGGCCGTCAACGGAATCG
>CAJJOO010000448.1 GCA_905193395.1 uncultured Porphyromonadaceae bacterium | reverse complement strand
ACAGTCGGGAGTTTTCATCCACATCCGTGACGTACATATAAGTCAGATTGCCTTGCTCGCCACTCATTGTGACGATAAGCATATCATTTGAGCCGGAACTATCATGTGTGCAATATACAAATGCTGCCGCCAATCCATTATTTCCGCCATTAATCATGTAAGAAAGAGGGATTTGATTCAGAATTGCGAATGTCGCGTTTCCGGCGATTTTGATTTCCTCGCTGCTCAATCCCCTTGCGCCGGCAACCTCCATAATGCTGTTCCGTCCGGCAACATTATTCACAGATACCGAAACTGTATCATTAAACTCAGTTGATATTTTCGGAAGGTTTGACAGAGCATTATATGCCTCTTCCAGACTCATGGCGCAAGCACCCACAGCGGTGAATGTCACTGCCAACAGTAGTAATAAATATTTTTTCATAATTTCAATGTTTATTAAAAAACAAAGGGAACCGCATGTAGGTTCTGACTCACAGTACAGGCCGGTCCGAAAACTTGCCGATATCGGCAAGTTTTGCTATCTTTGCCTTGTTTTTTAATCAAAAGTTTGCCGATAGATGAAATATATTTCAGTTAAAGAATGGGCCAGGGCGCATAGCGTGTCGGAACGCACGGCCCGAAACTATTGCGTTCAAAACAAAATCGACGGCGCGTTTCTCGTAGGAAAGACCTGGAACATACCGGCCGACGCGCCATTGCCGCGCAGGTCGAAAAAATCCCAGATATCGTCTTTACTCCAAGTACTTAAAGAACAAAAGGCGGCAAAAATGAAGGGAGGCATCTATCATCGCGTGCAAATTGAACTGACATATAACTCCAACCACATCGAGGGGAGCCGACTGACGCACGACCAGACCCGCTATATTTTCGAGACCAATACCATCGGAGTGACAGACGGAGCAATGAATGTTGACGACATCATTGAAACCACAAATCACTTCCGCGCAATTGATTATATCATAGAAAACGCTGACGGAAAACTTACCGAGGCATTTATCAAGCACCTTCATCTGTTGCTTAAATCCGGGACTTCGGATGAACGGAACGACTGGTTCAGAGTCGGAGATTACAAGAAACTGCCAAATGAGGTCGGCGGCAACGACACTGCGGAGCCTGAGAATGTCCATAAAGAAATCAAGGCTCTGCTGAAAGAATATAATGCAAAGAAAAGCCCTATATTAGAAGACATTATTGATTTCCACCAACGGTTCGAGGCAATTCACCCGTTTCAGGACGGAAACGGCCGCGTGGGCCGAC
>CAJJOO010000447.1 GCA_905193395.1 uncultured Porphyromonadaceae bacterium | reverse complement strand
CAGCGGTCAAACCAGCGGAAGAACAGACGCTGCCACAGCACTGCGTTCTGCGGTTTCAGAATCCAGTGGTTTTCGTCGGGGAAAATGACCATTTCGGCCGGCACGCCGCGCAGACGGGCCGCGTTGAAGGCCGCCATGCCCTGGGAGGCCAGGATGCGGTAGTCCAGTTCGCCGTGCGAAATCATAATCGGGGTGTCCCAGCGGTCGACGAAGCGATGGGGCGAGGAAGCGAAGGTGCGCTGTGCGGCCTCGTTGTTCTTATCCCAGTAGGCGCCGCCCATGTCCCAGTTGGCAAACCACATTTCTTCGGTTTCGAGATACTGGGCCTCAGTGTTGAAGATACCGGCGTGAGCGAGAAGGGCTGCGAAGCGTCCGCCATGATTACCGGCGAGCCAGTAGATTGAGAAGCCGCCGTAACTTGCACCGGTGGCGCCCATGCGTTTGTTGTCGATATAGGGCTGAGCGAGCATGTAGTCGGCTGCGCTCAGGTAATCGCGCATGTTCTGTCCGGGATAGTCCTTGGAAATCTGCTCTTCCCATTCGGTGCCGAAACCGGGCACACCGCGGCGGTTGGGGAGAATCACCACATAGCCGTTGGAAGCCATCAGCGCGAAGTTCCAGCGGTAACTCCACGACTGGGAGACGGACGACTGCGGACCGCCCTGGCAATAGAAGATGGAGGGATATTTCTTTGCGGGATCGAAATCGGGCGGAAGGACAACCCAGGTGAGCATCTGCTTGCCGTCGGTGGTGGGAACCCAGTGTTTCTCGACAACGGGCATCGTGAGCGGGGCGAAAATATGTCCGTTGACATCCGTAATCTGACGGACCACGGCGGGTTTGCCCTTGCGCTGACGGGCCACGGAGAAAATCTCGTTGGGGCGCAGCATCGAATGGTTCATGGTGATGAGCAGGTCGGGACCGGCCGGAGCGAGAGAGGTGAAATCGACGGTATCTTCGGCCACAGTTGTTACCTTACCGGTGGCGGCATCGATTTCAAACACGGGAGCGACGCCCTGGTGATAGGCGATGAACCACAGCGAACGGCCCGAAGGATTCCAGGCGAATTCCTCGATGGTATAGTCCCATTCGGCGGTCAGGTCCTTTTTGGCACCGGTGGCCAGGTCCATGACGAAGAGGCGGTTCTTGTCGGCCTCATAACCGTCGCGCTCCATGCTGAGCCAGGCCAGACGTGTGCCGTCGGGCGAAATCGACGGGCAGGTGTCGTAGCCCATCATGTCCTCGGTGAGGTTGCGGGTGGAACGGTCGGCG
>CAJJOO010000446.1 GCA_905193395.1 uncultured Porphyromonadaceae bacterium | reverse complement strand
GCCAACCACCTGGGACGCGAATATGTGATTCAGGTGAAGGGAACCGTCGCCGAACGTTCGTCGAAGAACGCCAATCTGCCCACGGGCGATATCGAAATCATTGCCCGCGAACTGAACATTCTGAATCCCAGCGAGGTGCCCCCGTTCACCATCGAGGACGAGAGCGACGGCGGCGATGACCTTCGCATGCGCTACCGCTACCTGGACCTGCGCCGCACACCGGTGCGCCGCAACCTAGAACTGCGCCACCGCATGACCATGGAGGTGCGCCGCTACCTGGATTCGAAGGGCTTCCTTGAAATCGAGACCCCGATGCTGGTGGGCTCCACGCCCGAAGGCGCACGCGACTTCGTGGTGCCCTCGCGCATGAATCCCGGCCAGTTCTATGCGCTGCCCCAGTCGCCCCAGACACTGAAACAACTGCTGATGGTCTCGGGCATGGACCGCTATTTCCAGATTGTGAAATGCTTCCGCGACGAGGACCTGCGCGCCGACCGCCAGCCCGAATTCACGCAGATTGACTGCGAAATGAGTTTCATCGAGCAGGACGACGTAATCAACCTGTTCGAGGGTATGGCCAAGCACCTGTTCAAGACCATCCGCGGCATCGAACTCACCGAGCCGTTCCAGCGCATGACCTGGGCCGACGCCATGAAATATTACGGCTCCGACAAGCCGGACCTGCGTTTCGGCATGAAATTCGTGGAACTGATGGATATACTGAAAGGCCACGGATTCAGCGTGTTCGACAACGCAGCATATATCGGCGGCATCTGCGCCAAGGGCGCCGCACACTATACCCGCAAGCAACTGGACCAGTTGACCGAATGGATGAAACGCCCTCAAATCGGCGCCAAAGGCCTGGTTTACGCCCGCGTGGGCGAGGACGGCACCGTGAAATCGTCGGTGGACAAATTCTACTCGCAGGAAGTGCTGCAGCAACTGGCCAAGGCCATGGACGCCGAACCCGGCGACCTGATTCTGATAATCAGCGGCGACGACGCCATGCGCGCCCGCAAGCAACTGAGCGAACTGCGCCTGGAAATGGGCCGTCAACTGGGCCTGAGAGACAAGGACAAGTTTGCATGCCTGTGGGTCGTTGACTTCCCGATGTTTGAATGGAGCGACGAGGAGCAGCGCCTGATGGCCATGCACCACCCCTTCACCCATCCCAAGGATGAGGATATTCCCATGCTGGACACCGACCCCGCAGCCGTGCGCGCCGATGCCTACGACATGGTGATCAACGGCGTCGAGGCGGGCGGCGGCTCAATCCGTATCCACGAC
>CAJJOO010000445.1 GCA_905193395.1 uncultured Porphyromonadaceae bacterium | reverse complement strand
TTTTCGCCCGCCAGTGCGGAGGCAAAATGATTCTCAGAATCGAGGACACCGACTCGCGCCGGTTTGTCCCCGGAGCCGAGGAATACATCAACGAGGCCCTGGCATGGCTCGGAATAAAGATTGACGAAGGCGTTCGCGAAGGCGGCCCCTTCGGCCCCTACAAGCAGAGCGAACGCCGCGACATCTATCGCGAACACGTGAAGATGCTGCTCGACAACGGCCGCGCCTACATTGCTTTCGATACCCCCGAGGAACTTGACGCACGCCGCGCCGAAATTCCCAATTTCCAGTACGACGCCTCGACCCGTATGTCGATGCGCAACTCGCTCACCATGCCTGCAGACGAAGTGGAAAGCCTCATCGAGGCCGGTACGCCTTACGTGGTCCGCTTCAAGGTCGACTACGGACGCGACGTCGAGGTCGACGACCTGCTGCGTGGCCGCGTGGTGATCAAAAGCGACATTCTGGACGACAAGGTCCTCTACAAGAGCAGCGACGACCTGCCCACCTACCACCTGGCCAACATCGTCGACGACCACCTGATGGAGGTGACCCATGTGATCCGCGGCGAGGAATGGCTGCCTTCGGCACCCCTCCACGTGCTGCTTTACGAGGCTTTCGGCTGGGCCGACACCGCCCCGCAGTTCGTCCACCTGCCCCTGCTGCTGAAACCCGACGGCAAGGGCAAACTGTCCAAGCGCGACGGCGACCGCCTCGGTTTCCCCGTGTTCCCGCTGGAATGGAAGGACCCCAAGAGCGGCGAAATCTCGTCGGGCTACCGCGAAAGCGGCTATCTGCCTGAGGCCGTCATCAACTTCCTGGCCCTGCTGGGCTGGAATCCCGGCGACGACACCGAAGTGATGTCGATGCAGGAACTGATTGACAAATTCTCGTTCGCCCATTGCTCGCGTTCGGGCGCCAAATTCGCCTTTGAAAAAGGCAAATGGTTCAACCACACCTATCTGCAGCAGACTCCCGTCGAACGCCTCGCCGACCTGTTCATCCCGTTGATGGAGGCCGAGGGCGTGGACATGAGCAGTTTCAGCCACGACTATGTGACCCGCGCCGTGGCAACGGTGAAAAGCCGCATAAACTTTGTAAAGGATCTCTCGGAGCAGGCACGCTTCTACTTCGTCGCTCCCACCGAATACGCCGCCAAGGACGTGCGCAAGCGCTGGAGCGCCGAAACACCCGCCATCATGGAACGCCTCATCGAGGTTCTCGAAGCCCTGCCCGATTTCTCGGCCGCCACTGCCGAACCGGCCGTCATGGACTGGATCAAGAGCAACGA
>CAJJOO010000444.1 GCA_905193395.1 uncultured Porphyromonadaceae bacterium | reverse complement strand
TGAATTTCATCAAGAAACACATAATAGTCTTGGGAATTATCCGTAACCCTTCCGTAGATATGCTTTTTGAGATTGGCGATGTCCAGAATGTCGAAATCATATCTTTCGTCGTCCTTGTCAAAATCAAAGGTTATTATATTCTCGGCAGGAACGCCGTCGGCAATAAGATAATCTTTATAGATATGTGACAGCAGCCACGATTTGCCGCAACGGCGCGGCCCGGTAATGACTTTTACCTCGCCATTGTTCCTCCTGACTATCAGTTTGTCAAGATATGTCTGCCTTACGATATATTGGTTACGTTCCATGTCTATCCGAAATTTACTGCAAATTTACAGTAAATTTCGGATAGGGCAAAATTTGAGGTTGTTTTTAAAGCAAAACTGCATCACAATGGTTGTGGATAACCGTTTGTGATGCAGTTTGTTGGTTGCGGGTCAGAACGGTGGAGGTCCGTGCCGGCCGGACGTTTTTTGTCGTAATAAGCGGCCGTTCCGCGTGGGGTTAGTTTTTGCGGAATTTCATTTTGAGTTTTTCGACGAGTCCGCGGCCGGTGATTTTCAGGGAGTCGACCGGCGAGAGGTTCTCGGGATTGACGGTAGGAGGCGTCTCCTCATAATATTCCTGCGTGCCTTCCTGGCGACGGACTTCGGTGACCGAGCCGTCGGAATATGAGCGCTGGACGGTCACGTTGCCGTCGAATGGCGGGGGAGTGGCCTCGCGCGTAAGGTTATCAGGCAGGGGACTTTCGCCTTCCAGTTTGTCCGCGGGCCGGTTGTCGTCGGCCTCGATGTCGCCGGGATACGACATCTGTTGTGTCTGGCGGGGCTTAATCAGGGGCATGGCTTCGGCCGGGTCGATTGGGGGGAAGGGATTGTCGGCTGGCGTTTCGTCGATTTCGAAGGCCACGGGCTGCGGTTCGGGTTGAGGTGCTGTGGGCTGAACTTCGGCGGCCTGCTGAACCGATTGAACTTGCTCAGGCTGCTGCTGAACCGGTTCGGGCTGGGGCGCCTGTTCTTCCGGAGGAGTAATCTGCTCTACGGTTTCCTCCTCCTGCGGCATGGCAATATTCAGCACGATTACGGTGCAGTTATCCTTGCCGCCGGCTTCAAGGGCTGCGTTGACCAGTTCGCGCGCACCGCCACCGGCTTCGAGAATCGAGGCGATAGTTTCGTCGTCAATCATGTCGCTGAGGCCGTCGGAGCACATCAGGTAGATGTCGCCGTCAATCATCGGGCTGCGGTCGGTCAGATTCATGATGGAAATAAAGGCGTCTGGCACGCCGATGGCGTTGTATATCAGATTCGAGGGAACCAGAGGGTTGCCC
>CAJJOO010000443.1 GCA_905193395.1 uncultured Porphyromonadaceae bacterium | reverse complement strand
AATGCCTATGAACGAGGTAATTGCTTCACGCCACAGCGTGCGCGACTTCGACACCTCGCGCCCAGTCGATGACAATACTCTCGGCCAGTTACTTTGGATGGCTCTCGGCGTGAACCGCCCCGATACCACCGACGTCAAATTCGAAAGAAAGGCCAACCGCAGCAATCCCACAGCCCTGAACTATCAGGAAATCCATGCCTATGTCTTCGACAAGGACGGCGTATGGCAATATCTGCCCGACAGCCATTCCCTGACAATGGTCAAGAGCGGCGACCATCGCCCGCTCATCGCCGGCACAGCCGATTTCAAGCAGGATTTCGCCCCCACGGCACCTCTTACCGTGGTGTTTGTGGCTGACCTCACGAATCTTCCAGACGATCCCCGCGTACAGTACATGGCAATGATGGACGCCGGCATCGCCTGCGAAAACCTCAATCTGGCCTGCGTCTCGCTGGGTCTGGCAACTGTCCCCCGCGCCACGATGGATACCGCCGGAATATCGACTCTCCTCGGCTTCACCCCCCGGCAGATACCCCTGCTCAACAACCCCGTCGGCTATCCCGCCGCCCGCTGACCGGATTCTCCCTCCCCCTCTCCCCACACACAGTCCCGCCGCCTCCCCACACCGCGGCTATGGCCGCATCGCCATCGTCGATATCATGGATGCCGAAGGCTCGATGCTCCTGCCCATGCAGGACACCACCTGGTTCGCACAAAACATAGTCGGCGGCCATCTGGCCGACTACGATTTCATGATTAATCTGGCGCATTTCAAAGGCCATGCCATGGGCGGCTTCGGCGGAGTAATCAAAAACCAGAGCATCGGTATTGCCACGCCCGAAGGCAAAACGCTGATTCACACCGCCGGCGCATATACCGACGTCAAAAACCTCTTCGAGCAGCCTCACGGCCAGGATGCCTTTCTCGAATCTATGGCCGGCGCAGCCCAGGCAGTACACAATTACTTCAAGGGCAAAAACGGCATTATATATATTAATGTGATGAACAACCTCTCGGTCGACTGCGACTGCAACGGCCACCCCGCCGCCCCGCAGATGGGCGACATCGGCATCCTGGCCTCCCTCGACCCCGTTGCCCTCGACCAGGCCTGCCTAGACCTCGTGTTCCGCCACCATTCAACCGATGGCGATGACAGCCATCCCCTGATTGAGCGCATCAGTTCCCGTCACGGCACACACACCGTCGATTACGCCGAAAAAATCGGCCTCGGTACCAAAACCTACCGCATTGTTCCCCTCAACTGACTGTATCTCTGAATAGGAAGTTTTCTGACAAAAGCCCCCGGGGCCGGTTCCGCCGCAAGACGAGCC
>CAJJOO010000442.1 GCA_905193395.1 uncultured Porphyromonadaceae bacterium | reverse complement strand
CGGGGCGGATTCATGTGTCTGATTGATGTTTATCCGCGATTTATCGTACCGAGCGCCAATGATGTACACATTATATATTGGCTATTAGCGAAATATTTCGTACCTTTGTCCCCAAATTTTAATTAATCACTCGTAGTGGAAACAAAATATATCTTCGTCACCGGCGGTGTGGTATCGTCCCTGGGAAAGGGAATTATCTCGTCGTCGCTCGCCTGTCTGCTGAAAGCAAGAGGCTTCAGAGTCACGATTCAGAAATTCGACCCCTATATCAACATCGACCCGGGTACCCTCAACCCTTACGAACACGGTGAATGTTATGTGACCGTCGACGGTCATGAAGCCGACCTGGACCTGGGCCACTACGAGCGTTTCACCGACATCAAGACCACCCGCGCCAACAACGTCACCACCGGCCGCATATACCAAAGCGTAATCGACAAGGAACGCCGCGGCGACTACCTGGGCAAGACCGTGCAGATTGTGCCGCACATCACCGACGAAATCAAGCGCAGTGTCAAGGCCCTGGCCAACACCGGCAACTTCGACTTCATCATCACCGAAATCGGCGGCGTGGTGGGCGACATCGAGAGCCTGCCCTTCCTTGAAGCCGTGCGCCAGTTGCGCTGGGAACTGGGCGACAACAGCCTCTGCATCCACCTGACCTACGTACCATATATCGCTGCAGCCAAGGAACTGAAAACCAAGCCAACACAGCATTCGGTGAAGAAACTGCAGGAACTGGGTATCCAGCCCGATGTGCTGGTCCTCCGCACAGAGCATCACATTTCCACCGAAATGCGGCGCAAAATAGCCCTGTTCTGCAACGTGGCCCCCGACGCCGTGGTACAGTCGATTGACGTGGACACAATCTATCGCGTGCCCCTGAACATGCACGCACAGCATCTGGACGACATCGTGCTGCGCAAGACCCACTCGGAAACTGACAACGAGCCCCACATGGAGCCGTGGATCAAATTCCTCGAAAAGATGGACAAAGCCGAAAAGGTGGTGAACATCGGTCTCGTCGGCAAATACGTCGAGTTGCAGGATGCCTACAAGTCAATCAACGAGGCCCTGTTCCAGGCCGCGACCTACAACGACCGCAAACTGCATCTGGAATATATCCACTCCGAGAAACTCAATGACGAGAACGTTGCTGAGAAACTCGGCGGCCTCGACGGCGTGATTATCGCTCCCGGATTCGGCCAGCGCGGCATCGAAGGCAAGTTCACGGCGCTGAAATACTGCCGCGAGAACGATATCCCGACCTTCGGCATCTGCCTGGGCATGCAGTGCATGGTGATTGAATTCGCCCGCAATGTCCTGGGGCTTACCGAGGCAAATT
>CAJJOO010000441.1 GCA_905193395.1 uncultured Porphyromonadaceae bacterium | reverse complement strand
TTCACCGTGCCGTCGCCGCCGCAGGCCAGGACTCCATAGTCTCCGCGTGCCGCACACTCGGCGGCAATCGCGGTGGCGTGGCCGGCATACTCGGTGTGGCGCACGTCCACGTCATAGCCCATGCGTTCAAGGTGTTGAGGCACCCAGCGTTCAACTCCTGCCTTCGAAAGAGTGCCGGAAATAGGGTTGATAATCAGTGTAAGCCGACGATTGTCCATATCAGCGGCAAAGATAGTAAAAAAAATGCTTACACCGAAATTCGCGACCCATCACGCACCGCAAGCCGCAAAAGGAACGCGGCCGGTCTCCGGGCGCGGAACCACAACCGACGCTTTCAGAACGGGTAGCCGATGGCCAGGTGGAAGGCCAGGGACTTGCCGAAGGATTCCATATTGTAGTAGCCTCCGTGACCGGTGTCGTAGGGCAGGTGTATCCCGATGCCGAGGTCGCCGCGAAGCACCAGCATGCCTATGTCGAAACGCAGCCCGACGCCGGTGCCGGTGGCAAGGTCGCGCAGGAATGAACTGCCTTTGAGTAGGCCGCCGGGGCGTGCCGGATCATTTTTCAGCAACCACACGTTGCCGGCATCGAAGAATACGGCTCCGTGCAGGGCGCCGGCAATCGGGAAGCGGTATTCCACGTTGGCCTCGAACTTGAATGTACCGGTCTGGTCGAAATAGTCGTCGGGAGTACCTTCGGGAGCCTTGTAACGCCCGGGTCCGATGCTACGCACCGTGAACGCGCGGATTGAGTTGGCGCCGCCCACATAGAACTGTTCGGCGTAAGGAACGGCCGACGAGTTGCCGTAGGCGTGTTCGGCGCCGACGGCAACGCGCGACACCAGACGGTGCTCGCCCCAGAGCCGGCGGTTCCATACCAGTTGCACCTGACCTTTGACAAACTGACTGAACGGTGTGCCGAACATTTTTTTCTCGCCTTTCTGGCCACAGGCTTCCCATATGCACCAGAACAGATTGCCGGCTTCCTGCAAAGTCACCTGGACGTTTATGCCGTTGTCGCGGTCAATCTGCCGGTCGTACATATAACTGTAAATTATCTGGGGTATGAACTGGCTCTGGAAACTGCGGGCCACGGCCGGATTGGCAACCATTATGGAATCGAACTCGGCTGTGGTGTTCATCAGTTTCGTATAGGTGAGTTTAAGGGGCGTGAAGGTGTTTGACACGTGGCGTCCGCGTTTCCAGTCGTAATTGACCGAGGCGTTGAATTGCGACATCCGGAAATAGTGGGGACGGTTCAGCAGGTCTGCGTTCAACTGGAAGCGGGTCCAGTTGAGTTCGCGGCGCGATCGACGCACGAAGCGCGGTGCCAGCAGACGTGGAAAGGCCAGCGAACCGGTGATACCG
>CAJJOO010000440.1 GCA_905193395.1 uncultured Porphyromonadaceae bacterium | reverse complement strand
ATGATATGTGATGCCATTAATTAGTTCAGTGCCTTTGAATCTTACTTTTGACAGGGAAGAGTGCGCTGTGCCAGTGCTCCAATCATAATAATCCGTCGCACATTCCCATACTCGGTCTTCGCGCACGGTGGGCTCGTAAGCGCTGGTCGGCAGTGACATCGCTATGAGCGATATCACGGACGCAATTAATATGTATATTCGTTTCATTTGAATTGTAGTTGAATGTCTTTGGAAGCGGATGCAGTTGTTTTCATCCGCTTCCAAAGATGATTGATTACTTGGTTGTAATTGTGAGCGTGCCTCCGGCCTCGACCCTGAAGCCCGGCCCGAGCGTCACTTTTTCTGCCTCAACAGTAATCTTGCCTCCGTTGCGGACTGTTGAACCATTGAGTTCTTTGTCGTATTTTGTAAAGCGTATTCCCATAGGCATATAATTTTTGTTTGCTGGACCTCAATGCAAATGCTTAATAGATTCGGAAATGAGGTCTGATAGTCGCCGCAAAGTTAATACATAAAAAGATGAAAAGCAAATAAAAATGAATAAAAAATAAAGGGAATTTTTTCATTCTGTCAAATTACCAAAACTTTTGCTTGGTTTTAGTTAAAACCGGGATTCAGATGTGGCAAAATGCCATATAGGAGCATATCGGCAGAGAAGCCGAAAAATCTCATGGTCTTCCAGAGGAGAGATGCCGCCGAGGAACAGGTCTGATTTTCCATTGGCGACCACAGAACCATAGATATGTGTTTTCAGTTATATAAGTAATCAAACAGGTTCAAAACATCCTTGTAAGAGAAAATGAAAGCCCTTATCACATACTTTGTCCTTATATCGGCACTGTTTGCCTTGCCGATACACACAGCGGGTGCGTCACGCTCCAACCCGGATTCTACCCTGACCGCTGATTGCCGCGTCGCCAATATAACGATGCCTTTGGCTCTTACAGCCAGGGATCTTATCACTAAGGTTTATGGATTTATCGACCCGGGATGCAGCCGTCAACAGTGTATCATGGCCACTCAGGCAGTTACCTCCATCACGCCGGAGGAGGATGATTCAGGGCTGTGGATGAATGCCGCCGACGGCTACGGGATAAGTTTTTACGGCATGGAGCCCCAGGTGGAAGCCATGGCCCGTTTTGCCGAAGACAATCAGGTGAGTGAATTCGGATACTTCTTTTTCTTCCCCTATAAAAGCGGCAAAAGAGCATACGCCAATGCTTCGCAGGCCGATTTCAGCGGATGTCTGTTGCAGGAACTGACTGATATGGGCCTCGAGATGGCCGCGGATCCGCGAACCGAAGCCATATTTGAGGTGTTTGGCGATTACAATGGCAATTATCTTGCAATCAGGCTTATAGAGGAAGTGGGAAGCGCTGGCGGCGG
>CAJJOO010000439.1 GCA_905193395.1 uncultured Porphyromonadaceae bacterium | reverse complement strand
ATCTCGCGCCGCCCGTCCGTATGGTCAGGGTTGCTTATTTAGACCTCATGCGACGGTGCTGGTTGACCAGTTGACGGGTGAATTTGCGTTCGGCATCCTTGAGTTGGAGCAACTGGCGCGGATTCAGGATGTCGCGGAATTTGTCGAAGTATGTCATTTCAATCTGCCCCTCGGCACGTCGTTGTTCGAAAACGGTTCGGGCGGCGTTCTCCACCTGCAGGTCGCTGGCAGATTCGTCGGAGGAGATGGCGGCTTCAAGTTCGCGGGTGCGGGTGTTGAGTTGCTCAATCTCGTCCTGCATGGCATCGTAGAGCGGGAAAAATTCGTTTTGCTGCTCGCGGGTCAGGTTCAGTTCCTTGGCCAGATAGTCGTGCTTGAGGTTGCGGATTTCATCGAGCCAGCGTTCGCGGTCGGTCGATGAAAGCGGCGCCTGTGCGACAGCCGTGACGGCCATAACAAAAAGGAGCAGAAGGATTGTTAAAGACTTTTTCATTGTAATACGGTATCCGTAGGTTCATCGGCGAAAATGGAATCGCACAGGGCTTGGGGGTCGATACCGTCCTCCATCATATCGTCGTAGACGTCCCATTGGTTCAGGTCGTCTATAACATAGTCGTTGACAAAGGTCTCGTTTTCCAAGGCCTCGGCAACAATCGGGTTGTTCTCGAGGGTCGAGGAAGCCGGGCCGGTGATGATGGTGAACAATTTGAGCATGCACCAGATACCGGCGAACATGGCGGCCATATATACGTAAGGACGCAGGCGTTGCCAGCGGGTGCGCGGCAACGTGACGGCCGGGACGGCGAGTTCGGGCCGGTCGGGCAATTCGCGGGCCATGCGTGCGGCGAAGTCCTCAAAATAATTTTCGGGAACGCGGATGCCGTCGTTGTGGTCTATTTGCGTCAGTATGTCCTTTCTATTGTCCATTTATCAATGTCGTTTGCTATTATTGACTACGGGTTGGGGGGAAGGTTTAATCGGAGTTTGAAAAAATTTGTTCGATTTTTTTAACAGCCAGGTGGTATGATGCTTTCAGTGCGCCTACGGATGTGCCGAGAATCGACGACATGTCCTCGTATTTCATTTCGTCATAGTATTTCATGTTGAAGACGAGGCGTTGCTTTTCGGGCAGCGTGGCCACGGCCTGGCGCAGGCGCAGGGCCAGTTTGTCGCCGTCGATGTATTCGTCGCCCGCGATTGTGGCCTGTAAGGCGGCTTCCTGGTCGTCGAGCGACATATCGCGGCGCTTGCGTTCGCGGGCAAGGAAGGTGATTGCCTCGTTTATGGCGATCTTGTAGAGCCAGGTGGAGAGGCGAGCGTCGCCGCGGAAGTTTTCGATTGACTGCCATGCTTTCATGAAGGTGTTCTGCAACAGGTCGTTGGTGT
>CAJJOO010000438.1 GCA_905193395.1 uncultured Porphyromonadaceae bacterium | reverse complement strand
CTATGATTTGTCGGATGTGCTTTTCATCGCTACTGCCAACAGCATTGCCGGCATCGAAGGTCCCCTGCTTGACCGCATGGAAGTTATCGACCTCAGCGGCTATGTCCTGGAAGAGAAGATGGAGATTACCCGTCGCCATCTTATCCACAAAGTCCTCCGGAACAACGGCCTCTGGGACGATGACCTGCCTTTCAATCTGCCCGACGCCACACTGGTTGAAATAATAGAGAAATACACCGCCGAGAGCGGTGTCCGTCAACTTGAAAAGCAACTTTCGGCACTTGTGCGCAAGTATATCCTTGCCGGAATGGAGAACGGCGACTTCCCCAAGACGGTTGAGCCGTCACACCTGAAGGAACTGCTCGGACTGCCCGTATATCACCGCGACAAGTACGAGGGAAACGATTTCCTGGGCGTGGTGACCGGTCTTGCCTGGACTCAGGCCGGCGGCGAGATTCTGCTTGCCGAGGTATCCCTGTCGCCCGGGAAAGGCGACCGCCTGACGGTCACCGGTAATCTCGGCGACGTGATGAAGGAATCGGCCACAATCGCCCTGCAATGGGTCAAGGCCAACAGCGACAAACTGGGTATCGCGCCCGAGAAGTTCGATACGAACAACGTTCACGTGCACTTCCCCGAAGGTGCCATTCCCAAGGACGGCCCGTCGGCCGGTATCACGATTGCCACGGCGCTTACCTCTGCCTTCACCGGACGCAAGGTGGCCGAACGGCTGGCCATGACCGGCGAGATTACCCTGCGCGGCCGTGTGCTCCCCGTAGGCGGTATCAAGGAAAAGATTCTTGCCGCCAAGCGTGCCGGAATCCGCACCATTGTCCTCAGTGCCGACAACCGCCGTGACGTCGAGGAAATCAATCCGCTCTATCGCGATGGTCTTGAATTCGTCTACGTCGACCGCGTGAGCGAGGTTATCGACCATGCTCTGATCTGATTAAATAACTCCAAATACGGTTCGAGGCTGTGACAGCGTTTCGCGTCACAGCCTCGAATATTATATTCTTGCTGATAATCAGTTCAGCAGTGTCATTGCGTGGTTGAGCAACGCTGAATCTGTCGAGAACTTGCCGGAAGTCTCGACTGTTACAGTGGAAGAATCCTGCTTTTCGACGCCTCGCATTTTCATGCACAGATGCTGCGCCTCGCACTTCACCAGAACGCCTTCGGCATTTAGTGCGGAAGTGACCGCACGGCAGATTTCGGCGGTGAGGCGTTCCTGAATCTGCAGTTTGCGTGCGCATATATCCACGGCGCGGGCAATCTTGCTGAGTCCCACGATTTTGCCATTGGGAATATAGGCCACCGAAACGCGGCCGAAGAACGGCAGGATATGATGCTCGCACATGGAGTAGAATTCAATATCCTTGACCA
>CAJJOO010000437.1 GCA_905193395.1 uncultured Porphyromonadaceae bacterium | reverse complement strand
CCCCCGTCGGGTTCTCTACGATTCCGCCTGACACCGACAAAAGTCCATTCGAAAAAACTACTACATAAAAACACACCCACACCACTATGAAACTCCGCTGTCTGCTGATTATGATTCTCGCCGCCGTGCTCACTGCGGCTGCCGGGACACCCGCAGTCCCGGAGCAGACTGCCGCGGATGAAGCGACATGGGAAATCGTGGAAATCGCACGGACAGACAGCCTGACCCCCGTCACAGCCTTTGGCTTTGAGGCCAGCGGCATGGTAACTCCCCAGCCGATAGACGTGAATCTCGATTTCAAGCCACGCCACAACATAATCAGCCCCTATGCGCTGCCCTATCAGCACGGCTCGTCGGACCTGAGCCGCGACTGGCACCGCATATGGATAAACACGGCTGTGCTGAGCGGCGCCTACGTCGGCACGCTCTTCGTGCTGGAACTGCTGCCCGAGGATGCTACGGCATGGAACCGCGCCGCCATACAGCAGACTCCGATGTTCACCAGATGGTTCCAGAACGTGTTCAAAAAAGGACCCGAATGGGACCACGACAACCCAATATTCAACTATGTCCTTCATCCATACGCCGGAGCGGCCTACTACATGGCGGCCCGCTCGTGCGGATTCAGCCTCCCGGGCTCGCTGCTTTATTCGTTCTTGATTTCCACCGTAGGCTGGGAATTCGGCATCGAGGCCTTCATGGAACGGCCATCCTACCAGGACCTGATTATTACGCCCTGCGTGGGCAGTCTGATAGGCGAGATGTTCTATCTGGGCAAGCGCACAATCGTCGAAAACGGCTACGAACTGTTCGGCTCGCAGTTCCTGGGGCGCGCGGCCTGCTTCATCCTTGACCCGGTGAACGAAGTCGTGGACCTGTTCCGCGGCAATCCCGCGCGCCGGGCTGCCGAACGCTACCGCAAGCCGCGGGTCAGCGGCTCGCTGGCCATCACGCCACGCAGCCTGACGCTTACGGTCAATTTCTGAACGAATCACTCATTGAAGAAAAGCGAGCGGAAACGTGCGCGGTAGGTATCGCCTACTGGAATTTCAGTGCCTGCCACCATCACTGCCGTGCGCGCGAACGACTCGACACGCCCCAGCGAGACGATAAACGAGCGGTGGACGCGCACAAAGCGCGAGGCCGGCAGCAGGGCCTCGACGCCTTTCAGGTTCATCAGCGTGATTACGGGACGCGGACGCCCCGCGAGATATATCTTCACATAGTCCTTCAGGCCCTCGACATAGAGTATGTCGGCCAGGCGCAGCGGAATCATGCGGTAGTCGCTGCGGACGGTAATCACATCGCTGTCGGCAGCAGGTGTCTCTTCGGGCAGCAGCCGCGCCACGGCCGCCGAGAAATCATCAAAACTAACGGGTTTCAGCAGATAGTCGGCCGCA
>CAJJOO010000436.1 GCA_905193395.1 uncultured Porphyromonadaceae bacterium | reverse complement strand
GGAATGACTAGTATTATTATAGACCATTTCAATGGACTGATGGTCAATCCTGCTGAAGATGAATTCTTTAATGCTATAAAGCGATTGATTGAGAACAGCGCGTTGAGAACAGAAATGGCCGCAAATGCATTTTTGACGGTGAAATCCGGTTTTAATAAGCGGCTATGGGCTGAACGATGGATATCAGTTGTAAACGAAGTGCTTAATAGATACAGTTCTTAAATTTTATATCTATTCGTAGAAAATTTTATTTACGAAAATATAATAGTATTGACGCCGTTTAGATGATTTTATCAAAAGCAGATTACATATTATATCTTGCCGAAGATTTTAAGGCTAACAACATCGCTTTCGGTGATGGTTCTTTTCGGTTCAGATTAAAAAACTTCTTTCGTCGATTGTTAAATCCGGATTCAATTGAAGAGTTTCTTAGGCGCTTACGCAAGGCGGAATATTTTCATAACTGCCCCCCCCCCCAGTGTTTTAGGGAGATTCCATGCGAGATACAACTGGATACGGTTTAAAAGAATTTCCTTGAAGAACGGGTTTACAATTCCATTAAATACATTTGATTCCGGTTTAAGTATATCGCATCCTGGGACTATTGTTGTGAATGGGGCCGCCAGAATTGGAAAGAATTGTAGAATACATGTATGTGTAAATATCGGCACAGCAAAAGGTTGTGTTGGTTCCGCTCCAAAAATCGGCAGTAATGTTTATATCGGGCCAGGTGCAAAAATATTCGGGCCGATTGTGATTGCTGATGATTGTGTCATAGGGGCAAATGCTGTGGTAAATAGGGATTGCAGTATCCCTGGGACTAAGTTACTTGGCATACCCGCAAAAGAATATCGATAAAACTAAATAATAAAATGAAAGCATGTTTCATGGGGCTTGGCTATATCGGCCTGCCCACGGCTATTATTGCCGCTAAGGAAGGCGGCGTTGACATTGTCGGGGTTGACATCAATCCCTCTGTAGTGGAACAGACCAATGCCGGCCATCTTCATATCATCGAACCCGGCATGGAAGAAATGCTGCAGGATGTCGTTAAATCCGGTAAACTTCACGCATCTACAAAACCTGAGGTGTCCGATGCCTATTTCATGGTTGTGCCTACTCCATTCAAGGGTAATCATGAACCAGATGTAAGTTACGTCGAGGCTGCCACCCGCGCTGTCATTCCATTCCTTAAAGAGGGTGACCTTTATGTTATTGAATCCACTTCTCCGGTTGGAACAACAGAGCAGATGGCGAATATCATTTTCGGTGAGCGTCCCGAACTGGAAGGCAAAATCTTTATTGCCTATTGCCCCGAACGTGTCCTCCCTGGCAACGTGATTTACGAACTGGTTCACAACGACCGCGTTATCGGTGGCCTTGACGAGGCTTCGACAAAG
>CAJJOO010000435.1 GCA_905193395.1 uncultured Porphyromonadaceae bacterium | reverse complement strand
AGGTAGGCGTGGCCTACAACAGCGGCGCCCAC
Organism: uncultured Porphyromonadaceae bacterium; assembly: GCA_905193395.1. Classification (GTDB taxonomy): domain Bacteria; phylum Bacteroidota; class Bacteroidia; order Bacteroidales; family Muribaculaceae; genus CAG-873. The sequence goes on along the minus strand of CAJJOO010000435.1, from coordinate 1,371 downwards.
CGCGCCTTCGCCTCGTGGAGCGTGGCCCACAAGGAACCCGTACGCGACAATTTCACGGACAGCGACCCGAACCACTATCCCGAGGCCGAACGCCTGTTCGACTACGAGGCCGGCTATTCGTACAGCAACAGCCTGTTCAGCGTGGGAGTAAATCTCTACTACATGGACTACAAGGACCAACTGGTTGTCACCGGCCAACTTTCCGACACGGGCAATCCTCTGTCGGTCAACGTACCGGACAGTTACCGCATGGGTGTCGAACTGCAAGGCGCCGTAACGCCTGTCGACTGGTTCGACTGGACAGTGAACGCCACCCTGTCGCGCAACCGCATCAAGAATTTCACGGAATATATCTACGAAGACGAGTGGACCAACCCCATCAGTTTCGACTGCGGCAACACGCCGATAGCCTTCTCGCCGGACTTCATCTTCAACACGGCTTTCAATTTCCACGTTTCGGGCTTCGACGCCTCGCTGACGGGCCGCTATGTATCAAAGCAGTACATGACCAACACGCACAATGACGAGGCCAGCCTCGACGGATATTTCGTCAGCGACCTGCACGCAGGCTACACCTTCGGCAAAATCGCCGGCGTCAAGGCCCTGCGCCTGGGCGTGACCGTCTACAACATCTTCAACAAGAAATACTGCAACAACGGCTATGCCGGCGCCGGATACTACAAGGGCGACAACGGCGAACCGGTAATCTACCGCTACGCAGGCTACGCCGCACAGGCCCCGGCCCACGTAATGGCTACCGTAGCCCTCAGTTTCTGATGAACGTGGACCTGCTGCTGGAAATTCTGGGCTTCACCATCGGAATCATATACCTGTGGTATGAGTACCATGCCAATCCGCGTATGTGGTTCGCGTCGATTGTGATGCCGCTGATTTCCATGTGGATATATTTCCGCAAGGGCCTGTATGCCGACTTTGCGATAAATATCTACTATGTGGTCATCGCCGTCTACGGCTATCTGGCCTGGACATTTCACGGCGACAGGAAGAAACGTCGCAAGCCGCTTCCGGTGACGCGGACCCCGCTGTGGGCCGCGGCCGTGGCGGCGGCGGCGTTCGCCATACTCTGGGCGGCGATATGGTGGCTGCTGGAAAACGCCACGGACAGCACGGTGCCCGTGGCCGACGCTTTCACCACGGCGTTGAGCATCGTGGCGATGTGGATGCTCTCGCGCAAATACATCGAACAGTGGCTCGTCTGGCTGGCCGTCGATCTGATAACGATCGGGCTGTATCTCTACAAGGGAATCCCCCTCACCGCGGGACTCTACGCCCTCTACTCGGCGCTGGCCGTGGCCGGATACCTGCGCTGGCGCAAGCTCGCGGCACAAGAAACGACCGGCGCCGCAAAGT
>CAJJOO010000434.1 GCA_905193395.1 uncultured Porphyromonadaceae bacterium | reverse complement strand
GGCTGTCGAGCCCCTCACGGACGTGTTCATTCCCGTCAACAAGCACGGCGGCCAGAGCCGCGGCGCAATCGAAGGCATCGACAGCGCCATGGCCGGAAACCGCCCCGTGATCATTTTCCCGGCCGGACTCTGCTCCCGACGCCGCGACGGAAAGATATCCGACCTCGAATGGCAGAAAATGTTCATAGTCAAGGCACGCGAAAGCCGCCGACGTATCATCCCGCTGCGTTTCGACGGACACAACTCGCCGCGATTCTACAACTACGCCCGCCTGCGCGAGCGCCTCGGCATGAAATTCAACCTCGAGATGATTCTGCTGCCGTCCGAAGTGTTCCGCGCACGCGGAAAACATTTCAGCATTGTCTGCGGCGCGCCGGTCGACCCCGGCACCCTCAAACGCCCCGCCCGCGAGGAAGCGACCATGATGCGGAGCGAAGTCTACAACCTCAAAGCACCGGACAACAATCAAAATGAACCAGAGAATAATTGACCCCGTACCAACGGAACTGATAGAGGCGGAACTCACCCCCGACCGCTTTCTGCGCGACTCCAACAAGGGAGGCAACAAGATTTATGTGATTGACGCCCACAACGCGCCCAACGTGATGCGCGAGATAGGGCGCCTGCGCGAAATCGCCTTCCGTAGCGCCGGCGGAGGCTCGGGCAAGGAATGTGACATCGACGAATTCGACACCATGACCCCGCCCTGCCGCCAACTGGTTGTATGGGACCCCGACAGCAAACTCATTCTGGGCGGATACCGCTATATCTGCGGCAAGGACATACGCACCGACGCCATGGGCCGTCCCCGCATCGCCACGAGCCACATGTTCACCTTCTCCGACCGTTTCCTGCGCGAGTACCTGCCCTACACCATCGAACTGGGGCGTTCGTTCGTCCGTCCCGAATATCAGTCGTCGCGAGCCGGCGCCAAGGCCCTATACACCCTCGACAACCTGTGGGACGGCCTGGGCTGCCTTACGGTGGTCCACCCAGAAATCAAATATCTATTCGGCAAGGTGACGATGTATCCCAACTACACCAGCCGCTGCCGCGACATGATTCTCTATTTCCTCAACAAGCATTTCCCGGATCCCGACCACCTGGTGCGCCCCATCATCGCGCTGCCGATGAACAGCGACCCCGCCGAGATGGAAAAGATTTTCACCGGTAAAAATTTCAAGGACGACTATCTGATACTCAACACCGCCGTACGCGCCATGGGCGACAACATACCGCCACTGGTGAACGCCTACATGAGCCTGTCGCCCACTATGCGCATGTTCGGCACCGCCGTCAACCACGAATTCGGCGAAGTGGAGGAAAGCGGCATATTCTTTGCCGTCGACGAAATTCTCGACGCCAAGAAACGCCGTCACATCGACACCTTCCACCCCGACGACAAAGGC
>CAJJOO010000433.1 GCA_905193395.1 uncultured Porphyromonadaceae bacterium | reverse complement strand
GGTGCCGGGTGTTGCGGCGGCGGGTGCTGCCGCAGGTGCTGCGGCGGGAGCGGCAGTTGCGGCGGGTTCCGATTTCCAGCCGCGTATGCTGGTGAACCAGCGTCCGTTGTACTCACGGCTCTCGATGTCGAAACTCAGACGGATTTCGTCGCCCACGTGCAGGGGGTATTGGTCGGCCTTGTCGCCGAAGAAATCGAAAGCCACCTTGCGGGGATAGTTTTCGTGTGTTTCGAGGACATATTCGTGGGTTTTCCAGGGGTTGCCGGCGCGCGATGTGCCGGAACGTTCGCCCAGGTCATTGATGATTTTGCCTTCTATTTCCATTTTCGGATTGTCGGTTTTAATGCGTGTCTTGAAAATTTGTTTATTTGCAAAGGTAAGACAAAAATTCGAGTATTCGGCCAAAACCGGGCAAAAAAATGGCCGTCCTCCCGCTGAAAACGCTCGCGAATACGCGGGGACTCGCCGCGGAAATCAGTCCAGGGTCTGCGTGCCGCCGCCGTTCACAAACAGTATCTGTCCGCTCACCCACGCCGAGGCCGGCGAGGCCAGGAACAGCACCGCCCGGGCAATGTCGGCCACCTCGCCCAGCCGGCGGATAGGCGTGTGCTTCAGCATCCGCTTTTCCATTTCAGGCGTCAGCACGGTGGCCAGCGCGTCGGTGTGCGTCGCTCCGGGCGCCACGCTGTTTATCCTCACGCCATAGGGGCCGAAATCGTAGGCCAGATTCGCCGCCAGGTGGTTCAGCGCAGCCTTCGACGAGGCATATACGCCCATCGCAGCCTCCTTGTTCATCGAACTCATCGATGTGATGTTCACGATACTTCCGTAGCCCGATTTGGCCATCATCGGCACCGCCAACTGGCACAGGCGCCACGGCGCCACCACGTTCACGCGGTAGACGCGCTCGAAATATTCCACGTCGATTTTGAAGGGGTCCTCGCGGCCTCCGCCGCCCATCCCGGCATTGTTCACCAGGATGTTCACGGTGCCGAATTCCTTCACGGCCGTGTCGACAAGGGCCACCAGGTCGGCATCCACCATCACGTTGCACGCCGTGGCGACAGCCCTGCCGCCCGCGGCATTGATTTCCGCGGCCACGGCCCTGGCGCGGTCGGCGTTGAGGTCGCTCACCACCACCGAGGCTCCCGCCCCGGCAAGAATCCGTGCGCAGCCCCTGCCGATGCCGTTTCCGGCCCCGGTCACAACGGCCACCTTCCCCCGCAGGTCAAAAAGTTTCGCAATATCGTTATTCATATCTATATCCATAAGAAAAGAACATAAAATACATAAATCACATACATCACATAAAAAACACCCGTCCCCGCCAAAAAGTTAGCGCTGTGGCGTCGGAGCGCGGCCGCTCCGCGGGCGCGGAACCATCGGCGGCGAAAAAATACCTCGCCTCTGCCATCCC
>CAJJOO010000432.1 GCA_905193395.1 uncultured Porphyromonadaceae bacterium | reverse complement strand
GCATTGCTTCAGCGAGTGTGGTTTTACCCGAGCCTTTGCTACCGAGCAAGGCGATGTTCTTGATTTCGTTGGTTTTATAAACTTTCATGTTATCAGAGTTTTTTTAGGTCGTGGGTAAGAATAGAATTGAGCCGCAATTTACGTAGAATTTTTGAAAGAGAGAGTCTTGCGGAATATGTTTCACAGCATAAAAAGGCCGCGTCGCCCGGTTTTTCGGAGCGGCGCGGCCTGTTAATGTCCGGTTTGGATGCGGAATCAGATGTCCATGGCCTCTTCGTCGGTGATGTCGATGTCCTGGTCGTCGTCGCCGGTTTCTTCCTCGATGGGTTCGTCGTAGGTTTCTTCCTCGCCGCCTGTGTGCTGCTGGTCGACATTAATCACCTCGACGCCTGCGCTCTGAGCGACGTCCTCGATGAGGATGCCCTGTTCGCTCACGTCTACTGCTTCGCCTTCGTCCACCTGGCCGTTGTCGTTGGCGTCGACGATAATCTGGTCGATGATGCCGTCGCCGTCCTGGTCAATCATCAGTCCCTGGTGGCCGTTGACGTTCATGTCCACGACGCCCATGCCGAGTGACTGGCTGACCTCCACAGAGTTGATTGTAATGGTGGGATTCTCGGTATCCTGTCCGGAAGTTCCGGGGTGTTCCTCCTCTTCCTGCGCGGTGACGGTTTCCTCGGTTTCCTCGCCGGTTGTTTCGCCGGTTTCGTTGGGTGTGGTTTCGGTGTGACCGGCGGTGTGGGTACTTTCGGTGGAGGATATGTGGTTCCAGTCGAAGTGCGAGGAGTATTCCTGGCGTTCTGCTTCGGACATCGAGTTCCATTCGCCGGCGGTGTAAGTGCCGTATACCGTTCCGTGCCATACGAAGGCGCCACCTGCGCCGACTTCGGCGCGTGCCGCTGCGAAAGCCTGGCTGAAAGTCATGTCGTCGTTGACGCCTTCGGCGAAGTCGATGTTTCCGTCGCTGAGTCCACTGTTGTCTGCGGGCTGGTTTTCCTGGCCTTCGCCGGGGTCTTCCTCGATGAGGAGTCCCTCGTCGGAGCCGGGGATGGTGGCTGAAACGAGCATAGAGCCGAGCACGCCGATTACGAGTCCGCTGCCGGCTGCGATACCGGCCTTGGCGATTGCGGGCATTGGTTTGGATGTGGAGGCGGTGGGCTGCGATTCGAAATCGGTTCCTTTGGTGTCGGGGAACGAGGGGTTGATGTTGAGACCTACGGTGCCGTTTGTGTTGTTGTTGGTTGCCATGGTAGTGGTTTTTTAGAGATTGATATTTTTTTGTTTGTTTTTGTTTCTGATGCAAAGTTAGTGCAAGCGGGCAGGCGTGTCAACACTTTGCAGCCGATTTTTAATGAAGTTCCATTGATTTTGGACGAAAGGGCGGTTTTGGCTGACAAATCGGCGGGAAATGCGGTCGAAGGCTTTT
>CAJJOO010000431.1 GCA_905193395.1 uncultured Porphyromonadaceae bacterium | reverse complement strand
ATTTTCGGCATCATGATATCCAAAAGCAAACTGTGGCACATACGGTTCCTGAGGCCCTGGAACCGCTGGCGCCGACGCCGTGCCATCCGCAACCGCTGCGTCTCCGTAATCAGCAACAACTGCTGGGGCGGATTCATGATGAAGGAATGTAATTTACCCTTCAACACCCCCTTCGTCGGTCTGTTCCTTTACGACACCGACTATATCCGTGTGCTCGAACATCCCGAAGTGCTCCGGACGCCCCTGCGCTTCATCGACCGCAAGGACTCGCACCACGTCATCACCGACCCGAAAGACTATCCCATCGGCGTCATCGGCGACGACATCGAAATCCATTTTCTCCATTACCGCGACCGCGACGAGGCCCGCACAAAATGGGAACGCCGCGTGGGCCGAATCGACTGGAACAATTCCATCGTGAAATTCGGCGACGAGGACGGCGACCGCCCTGACCTGCTGGCCCGTTTCGACGCCCTGCCACTGCCCTGCAAAGTTTATTTCAGCGGGCGGCAACATCCCGGCTCGGCATCTGCGGTCTTTCTGCCCGATTTCGCCACCGAGGGCCACATTGACCGCGGAGCCTACAAGGTCTCAAACGAACAATGGGACTTCGTCTCCCACGCCAACGCCCTGTTGGCGCCGGGCCTCACACACGCGAAGCCTTGGCGCGGAACGAATCCTTGATTGTATCTACAACGTTGATGATATAGTCGCCCGTACGCTCCAGGTCGCTGATGATATCCATGAAATAGATACCCGCCTGGTACTCGTACTTCCCGGCATTGATGTTCTCGATGTTCGAGGTACGGTAGGAATTTCGCAGATTGTTGATTTCGCGCTCCTTGTTGTACGAATCGATGAGTGTGCGGTCCTGCACGTCCTCCAGATTGGCCAGTTCGGCCAACATCATGTTCATGGCTTCCGACACATAGCGGTACATCGTGTCGATGGCCTCGTAAAGTTCCGGCGTAAATTCGGACTGGCTCTCGATTTTGCGGTTGAGAATCTTGCCAATGCCCAGACAGCAGTCGGCGATACTCTCGATTTCGCCCACGATTTCCAGCATGGCCGAAATACGGTGCTTACCTTCGTTCGAAAGGCGACCCTCGGCGCAACGGTTCAGGTAGCGCGCGATCTCCAGTTCCATGCGGTCAGAAATGTCCTCGTACTTCTCAAGACGCGAGTACAGGCGGTTGAATTCCTCGCTCTTTTCCTTGGTATGAATCAGCGTATGGGCCATGCCGATCATGCGGTTCACGCGCTCGGCATAGACGCTCATCTCCTTCTCGGCCTGGGCGATATTCAGTTCCGAGGCGTTCAGCAGACCGCGCGAGATGAATTTCAGCGAGAACTCGTCCTCGTGGTTGCGCGACGGCACCAGCCATTCCACAATCTTCACATAAAGTTTCGTGAACCATATCATCACACACACGTTGACGATATTGAAGGTGGTGTGGAAAATAGACA
>CAJJOO010000430.1 GCA_905193395.1 uncultured Porphyromonadaceae bacterium | reverse complement strand
CCGTTCCGCCTCAAACGCTACCGCTTTTTCGACATAGGCAACGACCATTATTATTACGACGATTTCCTCAACGACGACATCGTCACCCGCATAGCCCACGAAAGTTACATCCCGGCCGCAGAAACCCTGCTGCGCATGATCGAGGAAAACGAAGGCCGCTTCAAATGCTCCATCACAATCTCGGGCATCGCCATCGAGCAGTTCGAGCAGTACGTGCCCGAATTCCTCGACCTGCTCAAGAAACTCGCCGCAACCCGCTGCGTGGAATTCATCGCCACTCCATATGCACATTCCCTGGCCTCGCTATTCGACCCCGAGGAATTCGAGCAGCAGGTCAAGGTGCAGTGCGACCGTCTCCACGACCTGTTGGGCGTAAAACCCAAAATCCTGCGCAACACCGAACTCATCTACTGCGACGACCTGGCCCCGCAGATTCTCGCTATGGGATTCAAGGGCTGCATCACCGAAGGCGCCAAGCACATCTTGGGTTGGAAATCACCCAACTACGTCTACTCGGCTGCTTCGGCTCCCAAACTCAAACTGCTGCTGAACAATTCCAAACTGGCCGACGACATAGCCGCACGCTTCTCCGATACATCCTGGGACGCATATCCCATCACCGCCGACCGCTATATCGACTGGATTGCCTCCACTCCCGCCGAGGAGCAGATTATCACCCTCTGCCTCAACCTCGAGACTTTCGGCGGCCTCCAGCCCGCTACAACGGGCATCTTCCAGTTCCTCGAAGCGCTGCCCCGCTTCGCTGCCGAACGCGGCGTTGAATTCTGGACACCCTCCGACGCCATCTCGAAACTCAAACCCATCGGCACGCTCGAAGTGGTTCACCCCATCTCCGGCGCCGACGAGGCCCGCGACACCTCGGCCTGGCTCGGAAACCAGTTGCAGCGTGAAGCCATAAGCAAACTCTACGGCGCCGGCGAGCGCGTCCGCCTCAGTTCCGACCGCCGCCTGAAACAGGACTGGTGGTATCTGCAAGGCTCCGACCATTTCTATTATATGTCGACCAAACACTTTGCCGACGGCGCCGCTCACGCCAACTTCAGCCCCTACGAAACGCCCTACTTCGCCTTCACCAATTACATGAACGTGCTGGCCGACTTCCTGGTGCGCGTCGACGAACAGTTCCCCGAAAGCGTCGAGAACGAAGAACTCAACCCCCTGCTGCAGACCATCCGCAACCAGGAGCGCGAAATCGAGGCCCTCACACGCGAAAAGGACCAAGCCCTTAAGAACCTCGAGCAATATAACATCGAGCATAAGAACCGCAAGGAAGAAGCCCCCAGGGCTGAAAAGGCTCCGAAAGCCGCTGGGCAATGCGGACAAAGGCCTCCGGAAGGGGCGTCTTCGCGTAGCGGATCTCGCCCCGCAGCATGGCCGCGATGAGCGCTTCTACATCCTCTTTTGCCCGAATGGGCGGGTTCACGCGGAAATCGCTGTCCCAAAACCAGATGT
>CAJJOO010000429.1 GCA_905193395.1 uncultured Porphyromonadaceae bacterium | reverse complement strand
GCGCCATTGCCGGGCTCAATGACCGCTACTCCGGCGAGATAATCCTCGACGGCCACAATCTGAAAGACCTCTCCTGCACCGAAAAGGCCCGTACACTCGCTTTTGTCACCACCGAGAGGATTCGTATCGCCGGACTGCGCTGCATGGACGTCGTGGCCATCGGACGGGCCCCCTATACCAACTGGATTGGCCATATGCAGGACCGTGACCGGAAGATTGTCCTGGAATCCCTCGACGCCGTCGGCATGGCCGACTATGCCACCCGCACCATGGACCGTATGAGCGACGGCGAGTGCCAGCGTATCCTCATCGCACGTGCGTTGGCACAATCGACGCCGATAATCCTGCTCGACGAGCCCACATCATTCCTCGATTTACCGAACCGTTACGAACTGTGCGCCCTGCTGGCGCGCCTCGCCCACGACCAGGGCAAGTGCATACTGTTCTCGACCCACGAACTCGAAATCGCTCTATCAATGGCCGACTGCATCGCCCTGGTCGACAACCCCACGCTAATCGTCGAACCCTCCACCGCCATGCGCCTCAGCAACCGCATCTCCCAACTATTCCATATCCCGACAGCGAAGGAATAAGACATTCGATGCGATATCTTCCGCGACGACGACCTTGAAGTATTTCTTTGATATTCCGTTGAAACTGCGTAACTTTGCGCTATGGCCTGTACAACTGAATATATTGACTTTATTTGCGAGGTCCTTGCTCCACTCGGGGAAGTTCGTTCCCGCAAGATGATGGGCAACTATGTTATATATGTGAACGAAAAGTGCGTTATCACTGCTTGTGATAACAATGCATTCATTAAACAACTTGATTGCATCGCGCCGCTTATGGCCGATGCCGACATAGGATGCGCTTACGAAGGGGCAAAACCCGGCTATATCCTTGACTTTTCCGACCAACGCAAAGCCCGGGAAGTTATCTCTATTCTTTGGGAGGCTCTGCCCTTTCCAAAGAAAAAGAAGAAATAAGCGTCATTTCGCGCCCTTCATACGCCCGAAACTTTGTGTGAAATCGCAAAATCTGTGCGTAAACATGTACGAATTCGTGTACCTGTCCTTATTGATATGAGAAAACCCGCTGAATTTCAGCGGGTTGATCGTTGAGGTTGCGGAGAGGACGAGACACTTTCACCGAAAAATTATAGAAATAACTACAAATCAATTACTTGAAATCAATTTTATTCGGACAGTTTTATGATTAAAAGTCCGAAATATGTCCTGAAAAACTATTGTTGATTGCAGGCTTGTTTTAACAAAACAATCATATCTTCGAGGGTCTGAATTCTCTTATCCTTTTCTTCGATAAGAGAAGTGAGGGCTTTTATTTCTTGGGCCCCTGGGTCGATGGGGAAATGGGGAACCTGATTCCTGACACCGCCTACAGAAACACCGCGGTTAGCGGGTTCCCGGTCGAAGAAAGTATCGACCGGGACCCCGAAAAAGTCAGCAATCTTTTCGAGTTTAGA
>CAJJOO010000428.1 GCA_905193395.1 uncultured Porphyromonadaceae bacterium | reverse complement strand
CTGGCGCCGCGAGCGCAGGGCGCGCAGCGTGCTCCCATAATTGGCGCGGAGAGCGCCGGCACGGCGGTTGAGGAGGTCGATTGAATCGCTCATGGCGGTAATCTGCGAGTCGAGGGCGGTAATCTGCCTTTCGAGGCGTGCGATGGTGTCGCCACGCAGTGATATGGTGGCCTCGAGCAGGCCGAGGCGGTTGAGTTGACGGCCCACCTCGGCGGTGTTGGTCTCAAGTTGCCGGCGTGCGCGTGCAATCTGCTGTTCGTTGCGCTGGCGTTCGCGGCTCACGTCGTTGCGCGAGCGGCGGCGCGCAAGGGCGTCGCCCGCTGAGGCGAGGATGGCAAACAATGTGATGAGAAGCAGCAGACGGCGCATGTGGCGGATGATGGTTTATCGGGATGGAGGGAAAGAGGTGGCTATTGTTTCAGGCCCAGAGCCTTGATGGCCTCGGCTACGCCTATCCGCCTGTATCCGCGGGGAAGTTGCCAGCCGGTGCTGCGGTTTTCGTTCCAGCGGGCCTTCGAGGGATTCCAGGTTACGCGGGCGTCCAGACGTGTCTTGCCGGCGTTTCCGGCCACCGACACCTGCGAGGCTACGGCTCCGGCGGGAGTGTTGTCGATGCCGTCGTAGGCCACGGCAAAGGCGGCACTTCCGGGTAGTTCCACCTCGATGCCCTGAAGTCGGGGACCGGGATTCACTACATTAAGGTGCCACGAAGTGCCCGTGGGTACGCGCCGCGGCAAAAGAAGAAGCGTGTCGCCGCGCATGTCGAACGAGAACATCTTGTCGGTATAGCGGCTGTCGTCGTTCAGCGTCCCCACGGCCGGATAGAAGGCGCGGCCGAGCATGGCCGACTGAATGTCGCCGACAGTGAAACCTGCGGTGCCGGAAAGTTTTTCCAACGGCACCGAGCAGTAGAGTTTATGAAGTTTGTCGACAACCCAGACAGAGTCGGTATTGAAATAAATCTGAGCCATTTCTATGCCCAGAACCCGCAGCGAGAGCAGAATCTCGCTGTCGCGGACCATGGTGGCACGGCCCGAGCAACTGACCGAGAGCGGACGCGAGAGTTTGAGATTGAAAGGCATGTAAAGGTCGTTCCACGGCAGATATGTTGCGGCCAGCGAGTCGACCACGGGAAAGGACAGTGGCGCCACGGCTCCGCGGCTCGGTCCGGTCGGTGCGGTCTGGCGGGTCTGTGGCCATTCGCCGTTACCGGCGTTGGCGGCATGCCGCGACGAGGAGCAGGCGCCAAGAAATGCTGTGAGCAGCAGTGCGACGGCGCAGGCATATAATTTGGATCTGAACATTCTTATCGTCATTCAAAAAAGTAGGTTTTGTTTATCACCTTGCGCTCGATCGAGGCGTTGCCGGGACTGAGTTCCAGGGCCTTTTTCCAGAAATCGAGGGCCTGGGCAGGCTCGCCGTTCATGAAATATATGTCGCCGGCATGGTCGTAGATTTCGGCCGATGGCCCGTTTTCATCATTTTCTT
>CAJJOO010000427.1 GCA_905193395.1 uncultured Porphyromonadaceae bacterium | reverse complement strand
CAGTCTTGCCCTTACCGTATTTCTCGAAGATCTCTACTTTTTCGTCAGAATTCAAGTACATTCTTTGAGACTTTTATTGAGTGAATAATTAAAATGAAGATTTCGGCTGCAAAGGTAATAATTTTTTACCGACCGCGAAAGCCGTCGACCGAATTTTTTGACTGTCAGTCGATATTCGAACGGTCTTTTGCCGGATTGCGGTAGAAAAGACGGCCGTCGATGTATTCCTGCGTGGCGATGAGAGTGGGTTTAGGCAACTTCTCATAGTAACGCGAGATTTCAATCTGCTCGCGGTTCTCGCTCACCTCCTCGAGGTTGTCGTTGAGCGAGGCGAATTCCTGTAATTTTTTGCTCAGGTCGTTGTGCATCTCGGCGGCAATCTGGTTGGCGCGCTTGGCGATTACACTGACGGTTTCGTAAATGTTGCCGGTCTCCTGCGCGAGGTCAACGAGGTCGCGGGTGACGGTGTTCAGCGGAGCGTTTGATTTCTTGTAATCCATCAGATGGGAATATTATTAATCGTGAACGTATTTCTTTGCAATGTTGAAAATGCTCTCGGCTTCCGGACGGTTCGGGCTGTCGGGATAGTTGTTGACAAACGAGTAATACTCGTCGATCACCTCACGGAAACGATCGACCTTGCGTTCGTCGATACTCTGGTCGGCCTCCTGGAAGCGGGCTTTCAGAATCAGAAATTCGAGGTCTTCCTTATACTTTGAATAGGGGTAGTCGCGCACGGCATTTTGGGCCACAATGATACAACTGGCATAGTTGTTGCCCATATAGTTTCCGAGATTGTAATAAAGTTGGGCGTTCTGCAACTGTTTGAGCGTCAGTTTGTCCTGCAGTTCAAATATGGCGTTCTGGGCCATGGGCACCTTGTCGCTGCGCGGGAAGAAGTCCAGGAAAGCCTGCAACTCCTCGATGCCGTGGATTGTGGTGGTCTGGTCCAGTTGCGGGTCGGGAGAGTCGAGATAGTAGCCGTAACCGCAGTAGAAACGTGCCTCCTCGACGAATTTACCTTTCGGATAGCGTGTATAATAGGTCTTGAAATAGGGGCCGGACGACACGTAATCCTTGTTCTCATAGTGACTGAGGCCCAGCAGATAAAGGGTTTCCTCGGCCTTGTCGCTGCCTTTGAACACCGTTGCACAGTCCTTGAACAGGGTAGCAGCCTGTACGTAGCGGCCTTGCTCGAAAGCCCGTTTGGCGTACTCGAATTTATAGTTGAAATCGTTGCTTTTCAGCGCACGCTGATATTCGCCACACGACGTCAGCAGCACGGCAAGCAATGAAATTAGGATAATCTTACGCATATTTTCGTTTCTGCATATTTGAACACGCAAAGTTACGAATTATATATGACACAGCCAAACCAGCAGAAAGTTTTCACAAAAATTAGCGGGTGCATCCTTGCAGATGCACCCGCCGGTTTGCCTTTTGGTGATTGTCGGGGTGACTAGACTCGAACTAGCGACCTCACGCCCCCCAGACGCGTACTC
>CAJJOO010000426.1 GCA_905193395.1 uncultured Porphyromonadaceae bacterium | reverse complement strand
GGGGGGGTTATCAAGGGGCCTTTTTATTAAATATATGTATAAGGCGTTTCCGCGCCCGCGGAGCGGCCGCTGTCCTGCGAAAAATGGCATTATGGGTTAATGTGTGTTAAAGGACTTGCGCGGTATTGGGAAAGGTAGTAACTTTGCACCCGTAAAAGCAATGCGGGATGGAGCAGTGGTAGCTCACTGGGCTCATAACCCAGAGGTCGCAGGTTCGAGTCCTGCTCCCGCCACACGGAACGGCTTGCCTCAGAAGGCAGGCCGTTATTTTTTTTCTTTGCATCAATGCGATTTTCTTATTACCTTTGCAATATCTTAAACTCTAACAAAATTTAATCTATATCTTGTAAGTTATGAAACCTTATGTTCTTGGAATCGACATGGGCGGCACCAACACGGTGTTCGGTATCGTAGATACCCGTGGCGCCGTGATTGCCAGCAGTTCCATCAAAACCGGAAAACACAATCGCGTTGAAGACTATATCGACGAATTATATACCGAGGCATCGCGGCTGATTACGGCCAGCGACGCCGTTGACAAGATTCACGGTATCGGTGTTGGCGCCCCCAATGCCAACTATTATACCGGCGTCATCGAGGATGGCGTGAATCTGCCCTGGCCCACTCCCATACCCCTGGCAAAACTGCTCTACGACAAATTCCAGATTCCCGTGGCCATCACCAACGACGCCAATGCCGCCGCTATCGGCGAAATGACCTACGGCGCCGCCCGCGGCATGAAGGATTTCATCATGATCACCCTGGGAACCGGTGTCGGTTCGGGTATCGTGATCAACGGCCAGGTGGTTACCGGTCACGACGGTTTCGCCGGTGAACTGGGCCACGTGATTGTAAAGCGCAACAACGGCCGTCTGTGCGGCTGCGGCCGCACGGGCTGTCTGGAGGCCTACTGCTCGGCCACCGGTGTTGCCCGCACCGCCCGTGAGTTCCTTGAGGTGCGTTCGGAGCCTTCGCTGCTGCGTAACCTCGACATCGACCAGATTACATCGAAGGACGTGTACGATGCCGCCATCGCCGGCGACAAACTGGCGCAGGACATCTTTGAATATACCGGAACCATCCTCGGCGAGGCATTTGCCGACATGATGGTGTTCTCGTCGCCCTCGGCCTTTATCCTCTTCGGCGGCCTGGCCAAGTCGGGCGACCTGCTTCTGAAGCCGCTGCGCGCAGCCATGGAGCGCAACATGATGACCATCTTCAAGGGCAAGGCCAAGGTTCTGCTGAGCGAACTCAAGGAGGCCGATGCCGCAATCCTGGGAGCCAGCGCCCTGGGCTGGGAGGCCAAGCAGCCTGATGCTCCCGTCGTTCCCGCCGCCATCAAATAATCAGGCGACATACAAAAAAACATCGGCGCCGCGGTCCATATGGCTTGCGGCGCCGATGTGGGTATATTGGTGTAAAAATTAAGGCCGTCCCGAGGTGGAACGGCCTGTGATTCGCACAGGATTCAAACCTGTAACCTTCTGATCCGTAGTCAGATGCTC
>CAJJOO010000425.1 GCA_905193395.1 uncultured Porphyromonadaceae bacterium | reverse complement strand
GGAGTAGGGCACGTTCAGATCAGCCGTCATGTCGTCGAGTGTCGCGTCGGGATTCTTGCGCAGATACGCCACGATTTCCTCCTGTTCGGCCGTCATGGCCGGGAACGTGAATTCCGGCTGCGAGGCGCTTTCTGCACGCTTCTTCCACATCATCATTTCGGCCAGGTCCGAGGCGTCGCGGACAATCGAGGCGCGGTTTTTATAGATCAGCGCGTTGCAGCCGCGGCTGAAGCGGTCGGTCACACGGCCCGGAACGGCGGCGACGCTTCGGCCGTAGTCGTCGGCCAGGCGGGCCGTCGACATGGCTCCTCCGCGGGCATCGCTCTCCACAACGACGGTCACGTCGCACATCCCGGCAATGATGCGGTTGCGCGCGGGAAAATTTCCGCGGTGAATGGGCGAGGTCGAGGTATATTCCGTGACAAGGGCGCCCCCGGCGTGAAGTATCCGTGTGGCTGCGTTGCGGTGTTCGGCCGGATAGATGGTGTTCAGTCCGTGGCCCAGCACGGCAACGGTGGGAATACCCGCGTCCAGTGCGGCCTTGTGGGCCGATATGTCTATGCCATAGGCAAGTCCGCTGACAATCACCGGATTGTCCAGCGTCGCGGCCAGGTCCTTCACCAGTTTTTGTGTGAATTCGCAGCCGTAGGCCGTGGCATTGCGCGTTCCGACTATGGCTATCATCTGCGCGGAATCCAGATTGCACCGGCCCAGGCGGTAGAGCATCAGCGGGCTGTCCGCACATTCGGCCAGACGGCGCGGATAGCCCTCCTCGCCGATGAAGGATGTGCCGATGCCGTGGCGGGTGATGAATTCGATTTCTGCAAGTCCTTTGTCGAGCAATGCGCGGCGCGCGGCATCGGTGCATACGTCCGATGTCGTGCCCGTGAGTCGCCAGAGTTCGTTCCGGTCGGCCTCGAAAAAGCGGTCGATACCGCCCACGCGCTCCAGCAGGTCGCGCTGCGCGCTGTACGACAAACCTTTGATTGCCGTAAAACCTATGCGTCGGGCTATTTTGATTTCCTCCGGACTCATTGTCACAGTGATTATTGGGGATTGCAGAATGGGCCGAAAGCGTCCATCAGTTCGTCGCCGCGCGAAAGACGACCGTCGACCAGGGTGGCGATACTGACATCCGCCATCACCACCACGTCGCCCTCGGGCGTGAAGATGTCCTGGTGGAACACAAACAGCGGGCCGCGCCGTTCCACGGCCAGTTTGCTCACCATCCTGTCGCCCAGGCCCAGCGGCCGGCGATAGTCCATCTCGATATGCGACAGCACCGGGTCGATGCCGCGGCTGTGCATGTCGCGGAAGGTCAGGCCGGCCCATTCGCAGAACTCGTGGCGGGTGTGTTCAAGATAGTGCAGATAAACGGCATTGTTCACGATGCCCTCCGAGTCAACCTCGTAGTCGCGAACCTTGATTTCAAGTTCAAACAGATATTTAAAATCTCTGGGCCGTTTCATGTTTCAGATTTTGTGGTTTTCGTCAGTAAAAACTATT
>CAJJOO010000424.1 GCA_905193395.1 uncultured Porphyromonadaceae bacterium | reverse complement strand
TTGACGCTCTGGGCCAGGTCGGCGATAACTTGTTTGGCCTGTTTTTTGGTGGCTACGAAGAGGACTTTCTTGCCGGCCTTTGCGATGGATTTCAGGGCAGCGGCTGCTTCGTCAATCTTTGCAGCGGTCTTATATAAGTCAATGATGTGGATACCGTTACGCTCCATGAAGATGTAGGGAGCCATTGCGGGGTTCCATTTGCGCTTCAGGTGACCGAAGTGGCAACCTGCTTCAAGGAGTTGGTCAAATGTGGGATTAGCCATTGTTTTTTCTTGTTGGGTTTACGTTCTTTTTTATTCAACCGCAAGGTAGGGAACGTGTCCATCCGGGCGGTTTAGATACTAAACTCGATAATCGGGGAACAGCCTCAGGCGAAATTCCGCCGAAAAGAGAGCAGCAAAGAGTAAATTCGGAAAAACCGGATTAACGCTTGCTGAACTGGAAGCGCTTGCGGGCCTTGGGCTGACCGGGTTTCTTGCGTTCCACGGCGCGGGGGTCGCGGGTCATGAAACCGGCGTGGCGCAGGGCAGCCTTGTCGTCGGGGTTCACCTTGACAAGAGCGCGGGCGATGGCAAGGCGGAGGGCTTCGGCCTGGCCTTTGTAACCGCCGCCGTCGAGGTTGACATGGATGTCATATTTCTCGGCGCAGTCCAGCAGCGACAGGGGCTGCATAACAACGAAACGGAGAATCGACGAGGGGAAATAAACGTCCAGAGGACGGTGGTTGATGGTGATGGTGCCGTTACCTTCCTTGAGGATAACGCGGGCTACGGCGGCCTTGCGGCGGCCTACTGCATTTACTGTTTCCATAGTGCGTTATTTCATTTTGTTAATGTCAATAACTTTGGGGCTTTGTGCCTCGTGGGGATGCGAGGGACCGTTGTAGACATGCATGTTCTCGATGAGACGGCGGCCAAGACGGTTCTTGGGGAGCATGCCTTTGACAACATGGATAAACAGGGGGTGCATACCCGGTTTGATGTGTTTGTTGAAACTTTTCTTCATCAGCACCTCGGGCGAGAATTCGCGCTGACCGCCGGGATATCCCGAGAATTTCAGGTAAACACGGTCGGTCATCTTTTTGCCGGTCAGACGGACTTTGTCGGCGTTGATGATGATTACATTGTCACCACACTCGGTGTAGGGGGTGTAGTCGGGCTTGTTTTTGCCGCGAAGAATCTTTGCCACTTTCGAACAAAGACGGCCCAGAACCTGGTCGGTGGCGTCAATGACAACCCACTCGCGCTTTACGTTGTGCGCGGCGGGCGAAACTGTCTTGTAACTTAATGTATCCACTTTCTAAGTTAATGATTAATAATTAATTAAATAAGACCGCAGAATGCGGGGCGCTCGGCCAAAAGCGCCTCCGTCTGCCTGTCCGAATAATGTTTGGACATAATCGGTGTGCAAAGGTACGCATTTAATTCACAACAGGCAAACTTTTTACAGATTTTTCACGCAAAGCCCCGGCAATACGGCAATACGGCGGGATTATAAATCTTATAAAC
>CAJJOO010000423.1 GCA_905193395.1 uncultured Porphyromonadaceae bacterium | reverse complement strand
TCCCCCCTACCGGCGGCAGCGCCGGGCGCCCCGGAACCGCCGGGGGCCCGGACGCCGCACTTTCCGGCGGAATCCCGCCACGGCACAGAACGATTCAACTGATTCTCACATGATGTTTATGAACGAAGAAGAACGCCACTCGCCCCTCACGGAACTTATCGTCTCGCTGCGGCGATACGTGGAACTGAACACCGACTACGCCCGCCTGACCGCAGCCGAGAAATTGTCGCTGATGATGTCGAAAATCGCCTTTCTGGCCGTTATCGCCGTCATCGCCACGTTCGTGCTGGTTTTCGTTTCGCTGGGAGTTGGTTACTTCCTGGCGCAGTACCTTTCGCCGGGCGCAGCCTTCCTCTATGTTTCCGGCTTCTACGTTCTGGTCCTCGTAATAGTCCTCTGCCTGCGCCGCCGGTTGTTCACCGACCCCGTGACCAGATATATCACCGGACTGATTGTCAAACCACCCCGTAACCTACAGAACAAATGATCACACCGTTCAACAACGACGGCCCGCGCTGGGAGGGCTACACCCTCAGCCGCCTGCGTTATGAGCGTGCCGTGACGCTGGCTCATATCGAAATGGAACGCGACCGCATGGGTGAGGCCGCCGCACGTCTGGGCCGCGGCAACGCCTTCCTCAGCGGCAGCATCTTCCGGCGCCTGTCCTCGGCACTCAACTACACCGACTATATCATCATGGCGATTTCGCTGTGGCGGAAACTCGGACCGCTGTTCAAGAAAAATTCCCGCTCCTGAACCCCGCCGTTCTGAAATATTTGATTAACTTTGCGCAAAAGATTGCCTGCGGACTTTCCGCTGGTTCCAACCTACATCAACTCTTCTGCGCATGAACGATTACGTAGCAGCACGCATCACATTATCCCCCTTCCCCGGCGAAGACGCCCTGGACCTGCTCGCCGGCCTTCTGGGCGACATCGGCTATGAAAGTTTCGTGGCCGACGGCCCTACCCTCACCGCCTACGTCCCGCAGGCACGTTTCAGCCGCGACGAACTCGACGACACTGTCGCCTCATTCTCGTTCGACGGCTGCAAGGCCACAGTCGAAACCGACCGCATCGAAGGCCGCGACTGGAACGAAGAATGGGAACGCAACTATTTCCGCCCCATCGTCATCGGCAACCGCTGTGTGGTGCACAGTTCTTTCCACACCGACGTCCCGCAGGCCGAATTCGACATCGTCATCGACCCGAAAATGGCTTTCGGCACCGGTCACCACGCCACCACATCGCTGATACTCACCCGCCTGCTGGACACCGACCTCGCCGGGAAATCGCTCATCGACATGGGCACCGGTACAGGCATCCTGGCCATCCTGGCGGCAATGCGCGGCGCCTGGCCCGTCACCGGCATCGAAATCGACCCCTTCGCCCACACCAATGCCGTGGAGAACGTGGACCTGAACCGCCATCCCGAAATCACACTGATTCTCGGCGACGCCTCGGCGCTGGACGCCGTCGACCCGGCCGATATGTTCCTGGCCAACATCAACCG
>CAJJOO010000422.1 GCA_905193395.1 uncultured Porphyromonadaceae bacterium | reverse complement strand
CTCGGCGACCTGGCCGACAGCTACGGCATGATTTTCGTACTGCCCTCCGGACTCGACTCCTGGTACTGGGACAGCCCCGTGAAGCCCGAACTGAAAATGGAGACCTACATGACCTCCGACCTCGTTCCCTACATCGACAGTCACTATCCCACCGATGCCCGCCCCTCCAGGCGTGCCATAACCGGCCTCAGTATGGGCGGTCACGGCGCTTTCTGGCTGGGACTCCGCCACCCCGACATCTGGCGCAACATCGGCTCCATGTCCGGTGGCCTGGATATCAAGCCCTTCCCCAACCGCTGGACAATGAAAGACAAACTCGGCACAATCGAGCAGTATCCCGACAACTGGGTCAACTACTCGGCCATCTCGCTCATACCATCGGTTCAGCCCGGCACCTTCAACATCACCTTCGACTGCGGTGTCGATGACTTCTTCGCCGAGGTGAACCGTGACATGCACCGCGCACTGCTCAAGGCGGGAATCGCCCACGACTATACCGAACGCCCCGGCGCACACACCATGCAGTACTGGGGCAACTCAATTCTCTACCACCTACTCTTTTTCAACGAAGCGTTCAGCAAATGATTCTGCGCCACCTTGCCCTGACCAATTTCAAGAACATAGCCGAGGCAAATCTCGACTTCTCGCCCAAAATCAACTGTCTTCTGGGCGACAACGGCATGGGCAAGAGCAACCTGCTTGACGCCATTCACTTCCTGAGTTTCGCGCGCAGTTTCGGCCGCGTGCCCGACTCGCTCCTTATCCGCAACGGCGAGGATTTCGCCATTGTGCGCGGCGATTACCTGCGCGGCGACACCGACGAGGAAATCACAGCCTCGCTGCGGCGCGGCGCGCGCAAATCGTTCCGCCGCGGCGGCAAGGAATATCCGCGCCTCAGCAGCCACATCGGCCTCATTCCGGCCGTTATGGTTGCTCCGGCCGACCTCACCCTGGCCACTGCGGCCCCCGAGGAACGCCGCCGTTTCGTCGACATGATTATTTCGCAGAGCGACACCACCTATCTCGACGCCCTCATCCGCTACAACCATGCCCTGGAACAGCGCAACCGCCTGCTGCGCGACGAGCACCCCGACGCAGCCCTCATGGCAACCGTCGAGATGATGATGGCTGCGGCCGCCGACGTCATCGTGCGCCGGCGCAGCACCTTCGCCGAGGAACTTTCCGCGATTTTCGCCCCGTATTACGCCCAGATTGCAGGCGCCTCCGAACAGCCGGCCCTGCGCTACCTGCCTTCGGCCGACGGTCCCCTCGAAGCCGCTCTCGAAGCCTCGCGCCGCCGCGACATCCTGCTGCGCCACACCACCGTCGGCCCTCACCGCGACGACATGGAATTCACCCTCGACGGCATGCCGCTGAAACTCACCGCCTCCCAGGGCCAGACCAAGACCTTCACCATAGCCCTACGCCTGGCTCAGTACGAGTTCCTGCGCCGCTTCACCGGCCGCAATCCCCTGCTGCTGCTCGACGACATATTCGACAAACTCGACTCCCGCCGCGTCCGC
>CAJJOO010000421.1 GCA_905193395.1 uncultured Porphyromonadaceae bacterium | reverse complement strand
TTCCTGGTCAATCTGGTATAAGGCCAGAGCGGAGTCACCGGCCAGTTTGATACGGCTGATGAGGTCGTGGCAGTTCTCTTCCTCCTCGACCTGTTCGGCTACGAACCAGTCGAGTTTGCCGCGGCTTGCATAGTCATGTTCGGCTTCGGCCAGGGCATAGAGGTTGTTGATGAGCGATGTCACCTTCTCCTCGTGCGCGAGTGTGCATTCGAAAGCGTCCAGAGGCGAGGTCCACGATGAGGGGACCTCGGCGATGGGTGCCAGAACCACGCGGCCGCCGCGGGCGTTCACGTAATTGATAAAGATTTCGGCATGGGCCTGCTCTTCCTTGAACTGTACTTTGAACCAGTTGGCGATACCCTTGAAACCTTCGTTCTCGAAGTGCATTGCCATTGACAGATAGAGATAGGCCGACCAAAATTCGGCATTGATCTGCGCATTGAGCGCATCCTGAAGTTTAGGACTTAACATGGTGTTTATAAATTTAGATAAAGTCGTTTCTTATTCCATAAGTTTGCGATAGCGGCGGCGCGGCGGTTCCTTTCCACCGTTCTGAGCGCGTTTGAAATCCTCGTATTCGCTGTACGAGCCTTCGTAGAACACAACTTTGCCATCCCCCTCGAACGAGAGGATATGGGTGCAGATACGGTCCAGGAACCAACGGTCGTGGCTCACGACCACGGCACATCCGGCAAAGTCGTCCAGACCTTCCTCCAGTGCGCGCAGCGTGTTCACGTCGATATCATTGGTAGGTTCGTCCAGCAGGATTACGTTGCCTTCCTCTTTCAGAGCCATGGCCAGGTGCAGGCGGTTGCGTTCGCCACCGGAGAGGACGCCGATTTTCTTCTCCTGGTCGGCGCCGGTGAAATTGAATTTAGACAGATAGGCGCGTGCATTCACATCGCGGCCGCCCATGCGGAAGGTCTCCACGCCCTGCGAGATAACCTCGTAGACGGTCTTGTCGGGCAGGAGGTCGTGGTGGCGCTGGTCGACATAGGCTATTTTCACGGTGTCGCCCACCTCGAAGGTGCCGGCATCTGCCTGTTCCTGACCCATGATGAGGCGGAACAGCGTTGTCTTACCCGCACCGTTGGGTCCGATCACGCCCACGATGCCGTTGCGCGGCAGCATGAAATCGAGTCCGTTGAACAGGTGCTTGTTGCCGAACGATTTCGCCAGCCCGTGGGCCTCGATAACCTTGTTGCCCAGACGCGGGCCGTTGGGAATGAATATTTCCAGGCGTTCTTCTTTCTGCTTCTGATCCTCGTTGAGCAGGGCGTCGTAGGAATTCAGACGCGCCTTGCCTTTGGCCTGACGGGCCTTCGGGGCCATTCGCACCCATTCCAGTTCCCTTTCAAGGGTCTTGCGGCGCTTCGAGGCCGCCTTTTCCTCCTGGGCCATGCGTTTGGTCTTCTGTTCCAGCCACGAGGAATAGTTGCCCTTCCAGGGAATCCCCTCGCCGCGGTCGAGTTCGAGAATCCAGCCGGCCACGTGGTCGAGGAAATAGCGGTCGTGGGTAATGGCGA
>CAJJOO010000420.1 GCA_905193395.1 uncultured Porphyromonadaceae bacterium | reverse complement strand
TAGCCGAGGCCGGTGCGGTTGACGATGCAGGCGCCCACCACCGTGCCGAGTTTGCGGCGCAGGCGCGAGATGTTCGTGTCGACGATACGTTCGTTCGACCCCACGCCCGACGGCCACACCGTACGGAAAATCTCGATGCGCGACGTATACGAACTCATATTGCGCAGCAGCAGTTCGAGGATGGCGAACTCCGTGTTCGACAATCCTGCCGGTTTCCCGGAAATATAGGCCTCCTTCCGCGTGAGGTCGACGGTCATCGACTTGAAATTGATGATGTTGGTATCCGGTTTGGCAGCCTGGTCACGACGGCGGCGGCGCATCACTGCGCGCACGCGCGCCAGCATCTCGCGCAGCGAGAAAGGCTTCGACATGCAGTCGTCGGCACCTGCGTCCAGCGCCTCGATGAGGTCACGCTCATTATCGAAACCGGAATAGAAGATAATGCCCAGGGCCCCCCCCTGGGGCGTATCGCGCAGCCTCGAAATCAGGTCGATGCCTGAATGGTCATTGTGAGCGTCGTCCACAAGCATCAGGTGCACATCCGCTATGGTCTTGGCAGTCACCTCCGATGGACCGGAGACCACCTTCACCGAGTATCCCTCGCTCTTGAAATTGAAACACAGCAGGTCGACGATGGCCTTGTCATCGTCGACAATTAAAATGTTTCCTAATGATGCAGGGGAATACATGATTTCTTAACTTTGATTATGCAAAGTAATAGAAAAGATTTCAAAAAGTCATCACATGTAACACAGGTTTCCCCCTTTTGTAACATCTATTTAACAATTTCTCGCCTCAGCGGGGCGGCGAGGCGAGGGCGAAAAAAGACAGCGACGCGGGCCGTGCCGTAGCCAGTGCGGCCAGCGCCTCGGCAGCCGTCGACCCTGTGGTGATGATATCGTCGACCAGTGCCACATTGCGGCCCGTGATATCCGGGTGAAACACCGTACCATCGGCCTGAAGCCGGCCCCGGGCTCTGAATACGCCCTGTACCTGAGCCTCGCGGCGGCGGGCGTCGCCGCGTGCCTGCGGGTTGTGTCGGCGCGCCGTCAGGGCGTCGGCCACGGGCAGCGACGCTGCCCCGGCAATCGCGCGGGCAATGATTTCGGCCTGGTTGTATCCGCGGCGCAGCCTGCGCCACAGGTTCATAGGCACGGGCTGCAGCACGTCTATACCGTCCAGGCTGTGTGTTGCGGCAAGGTAGGCGGCGAATTCCCCGGCCAGATAGCGGATTACGTCCGGGCGCCCCTCGTACTTGCCCTTTCTTATCAGCCGGGCCACCATGCTGTCGCGGGCATAGACCGTCCATACGGCCACGCGCAGCCCCGGCACGCCGAGGGGCACGATGCGGTCCATGAGCGCGGAGGCGGTGCCACCCGGCGTCGAAGACACCGGTATGCGGCTGCGGCAGTGCATGCACAGCACCTCCTCGCCGTCCACCAGGGGTCTGCCACACTCGGCACACAGCGCCGGCAGCAGCATCGAAAGGGCTTTACGGATTCTATCTCCCATGCTTTAAAACAAAGACCC
>CAJJOO010000419.1 GCA_905193395.1 uncultured Porphyromonadaceae bacterium | reverse complement strand
TTATTGGCTCCCCCGCGCGCGGCGCAACAAAAACTTCTTCGGCTCCAAAGCCAAATTTGAATGGCAGGCCGGCAACGACACCCGGCCCGACGTCTGGGAAAACATCATGCAGATCCGTCCCTCGGGTCTGCGCGTGAAGCCCGGCACATATTTCCCCGCCCTGGTGGCCATCACGCAGACCTCTATCGTCGGGCCGCGCCGCCGCTTCCTCACGCCCCGCGAGTGCGCCCGGCTGCAGAGGTTCCCCGATTCCTTCATTCCGGACCCCAAGAAACCGCAGGCCTACAAGCAGTTCGGCAACAGCCTGAACGTCGAGGTCGTGAAGATAATGGCCCGTTTCCTTTTCGGCGACAGCGACGTGCGCCGCACCTATTCGCCCGCGACACAGTTTCCTGACTCAAACCCCTGACCATCCCCAAAATCTCAATACCATGAACCTCTCCCAACTCTTTGAAAACCACCGCGACATCGTTATCAACACCGACATCGACGGCTTCCTCTGCGGCATGATTCTGCAGAAATACTACGGATGCCGCGTCGTCGGCTTCAGCAACAGCAAGGAAACCGTGTGGCTCGACCCCGCCGTCCGTTCAATCGACGACCCCGTTTATATCGACCTCTACGTCGCCCGCCCGCAGGTACTCTGTATCGAGCAGCATATCATCGCCTACAACCGCGCCCACCACGAATACATCTGCGGCCTGGGCACAAAACTCAATCCCAACCTCGACCGCGGCCGTACATTCTGCGGCGACGTCACCGGCGACTACTTCCACAAATACCCCTTCGGCACCTGCCACTACCTGGTATATCTCATGGCTCGGGAAGGCATCGACGTGACCTTCCCCGACCTTTCAACGCCCTGCACTTACGACGGACAGACCGTCCAACTCGGACAGTTGCTGCTCCGCGCCGACGATGCAATGTACACCACCATGGACAAATACCGGCCAAACGCACTCGACTGGTGGGAATACCTCATTGACAACAGCGGAAGCGCCACGCTGGCCGCCTTCCTCCGGTACATCGACAGTTTTCCGAGAGTTAATGCCAAGGCTATTAAGGATAAGGTAAACAAATTTTTCCGTTCCATGGGATGCGACGCTGGCGACGGCGCTTTCACCTATATCGACGACGGCGACGGCAACCTAGCCCCTGGTGTGTCTGACTACTGTCGTTACATAACAGCCTACTTCGGCATGCCCCTCGCTCTTCCCCCGCAACTGATAAAGCACACGGGCCAAGCCTGCTACGACCGTCTCAGTCCGTTGCAAAATCCCGCGCCATATCTGGCCAACCCAAACCTCTATTCCTACGCCTTCATCGCCGGCCCCCGCACCCCCAAATTAAACTTCAGTTACACCCTCAACATACAGTAAGGCCACCCGACGGCTGCCGCAGCCCTTCCAGGTCGCGCCGACGAAAGAATTACATAAAAGAAAACATAAATTTTATGCTTTCAAGCATATTCGCTTGTAGACTCCAAAATAATCGCTAATTTTGCAGTGACCTCACGCCGTGAGACTTCAAATTAAGAAGC
>CAJJOO010000418.1 GCA_905193395.1 uncultured Porphyromonadaceae bacterium | reverse complement strand
TCCATCGCGTCAGGGCACCGTCCGCGCGACATTCGCCCTCCGCGAACCCGACGTCCTGAAATCCGTCATCGCCGCCGCCAACAACACCGTCACTATCCGCGGCTTCAATCGCCTCCTCCCCTCGATGAACGACATCTTCATCTCCACCGTCAAGGCATCCGACTCACTCAACACCACAATTCCGGAATTATGAAAAACGCACTCTCGATAATTATTTCCCGCGAATACCTCGAACGCGTCAAGCGCAAGAGTTTCATAATATCAACAATCCTGATGCCCATCCTCATGGTCGGCATGATGGCTTTCCCCACAATCATCGCCGTCATGTCCAAGCCCGAGGAACGTGTCATCGCCGTCATCGACGACACCGGCGTCCTGGCCTCATCCCTGAAAAACAGCGACCAGATAACCTTCCGGGCCGTCAACACACCTCTGGCCGACCTCAAGGCCGACGAGAACTATGAAGGCATCCTCACCATCGGCCGTAACGCCGTCTCCAATCCCGCCGGGGCCATCTCGCTCTACACCCGCGATGCTTCTTCCATGGCTACCGAAAATTACATCACCGGCCAACTCGAAGACGCCATCACCGACTGCCGCATCCGCGCCTACAATATCGACAACCTCGCCCAGATTCTCCGCGAGGTCAAGCCCGAAATCAGCATCAACACCCTACGGATCGACGACGACGCCGAAGAGGAGACATCAACCGCTCTGAGTTACATTCTCGGCATGTTCACGATGCTCGTCCTCTACATGTTCATCCTGATTTACGGCCAGATGGTGATGACATCCATCATCGAGGAAAAGAACAACCGCGTGCTCGAACTCGTCGTATCCTCCGTCAAGCCCATGCAACTGATGATGGGCAAGATTCTCGGCGTGGGACTCGTGGCCATTACGCAGATTCTGATCTGGGGCGCGATTCTCGTGGCAGCCTCCCTGTGGCTCATGCCCGCACTCACGGCCACCCTCGCCGCCGAATCCTCCGACCCCGGCATGCTCCAGGCCCTGTACCAACTGGGCGACCCCGTCTTCATGGCAACGCTGATGCTGATGCTCACAATCTTCCTTATCGGCGGCTATCTGTTCTACTCCTCTATTTTCGCTGCAATCGGCTCGGCCGTCGACAACATCCAGGACGCTTCACAACTCACCTCGCTTGCCGTCGTGCCCATCATCTTCGCCCTTATGGTCGCAATGGCCGTGGTGGCCGACCCCAATTCCTCCCTGGCCGTATGGACCTCCATCATTCCCTTCACCTCGCCTATGGTGATGATGGCACGCATACCCTTCGGAGTGCCCCTGTGGCAGGAAATAATTTCCGTCGCGGTCCTCTTCCTCAGTTTCTTCGGCATGATCTGGATTACAGCAAAAATATATCGCGTCGGCATCTTCATGTACGGCAAGAAACCCTCCATCGCCGAACTCATCCGCTGGACACGCTATAAATAAAACCCTCCTAAAATACGCACCGACATGGATAAAGAGAAATCTCCCTCGTGGGTAACACTCACCTCCTGCTCCACGACCGCCGCTTCACCGACGACATCGCCATCGAGGCGCCCGC
>CAJJOO010000417.1 GCA_905193395.1 uncultured Porphyromonadaceae bacterium | reverse complement strand
CCCCGCCCGCGGGATAACGCCAACAAATCCATTATTTCCGCCGACCATGGTTCCGCGCCCGGAGGACCGGCCGCGCCCCGACGCCGTGGCCGTTCCGCCATTGATGCCATTGCGGCGCAAGGACAGCGGGCGGTCCCCGCCCGCGGGATAACGCCAACAAATCCATTATTCCCCCCTGCGGCACCGCGCCTGGAGGACCGGCCGCGTTCCTGCGCCGCTGCTATTCCGCCGCATCCCTCAGCCCGCCATTGCGAAAAAAAATCCCCCGACACTCGACGGTGCCGGGGGATTGTATTGATTATTAAATCAACTTATGTCATTAAATATCACCGAAGTTGCCGCCGGAAGTCGAACCGCCGCCGTTCATTTCACGTTCGCGGACTTCGAGACCTACATTGTCTTCGTAGGACATCTGGACCTGCATGTACTTCGAGATGGCAAGCATCACGTTGCCTCCGTTGGCATCGTAGAACGACGAATAGTGGCACTCGTCAGCCTCGACAGCCTCTACCTCGCGACCATCACCCTCATTGTAGGGATCCGAGAAGAAATCGTAAGAATTGGTCAGCGTGTACTTGTTGTCGAACTGGCTCTTGTAGTTCAGATACTCACGCTTGATCGACGACCATGTGCTGAGTTTGGGCAGGTAAACGGTAACCTTCCAGATGCGGTTGCTGCTCTGCGTGCCGAACACATAGATTTCGCAGTCCTTGCCGGTGAACTTACCGCGGAGGCTCACGCTGTGCTCATTGGTGCTGACAATGCGGCAGCCCTTCTGGTTGACCAGTTGCTGGGCAAAGGCATTGATGTTGCCCACCATCGGCAGACCCATGAACTGCATGGCGTTGCCGGTAGTCGGAGGAGTGGGAGGGGTGGGAGGAGTGGGATTATCACCACCGGGGATATTCTGGCGGTCGTAGAACGACAGTTTAACCTGCATGAAACGCGAGATACGAATCACCAGCAGGCCGCCGTCGGCCCAGAAGTCGGTATGATAGTTGATTTTGTCGGCCTTCACAGCGGCAACCTCGTCGCCGTCACCCTCACTGTAAGGAGCCTCGAATTCATGTTCCTCCTCGTCGAAACGGTAGGCCGAATTCGAACGGTAATCGCGCACAATGCGGGTGTACTGGCTTTTAATGCTGCGCCAAGTGGTACATTCCGGCAGATATACATCCACCTGATAGACCTGATGGGTGTCGTCGTTGTCGAAGATATAGAACTCGCAGTTATTATATCCGGCAAATTTGCCCGACAGCGTGTAGACGCCTTTGTCATCGTCGCGTTCGACAATGCGCAGGCCTTTTTGCGACACCAGTTTGCCGCAGAATGTCGACAGATTGCCGTTCATCGGGATGCCCATGAACGACATATGCGGGTCGGCATACATCGCAGCGCTTCCGAAAAGAATCAGCAACAAAGCAAGAGAGAAAAATCTTTTCATGATTACTTGACTGTTAAAATGATGGATTATTGTTGATTATTGTTAATTATCAGAACCGTAGGCACGGACATGCCGTTACCGTCCACAGTCACCGCATTGATGCGGCCGACGCCTTCGGGCACCTCGAACGGCCCGGTGTAGAGCGTCGAAGTCCGGGCG
>CAJJOO010000416.1 GCA_905193395.1 uncultured Porphyromonadaceae bacterium | reverse complement strand
GGATCGGTTCAAGGTTTAGATGCCGCAGGGGCATTTCAAGTGCCCTCAAAGATACAACCTTTCACATGATTACACCAAATATTTTAGTATTTTTAACGCTTGGCCGCCCGATACCAGGACGCCCTGCCGCCGCATTGCGGGGCAGGGCGCCTGTTCATTCACTTTGTTTCAGAAATCGTAGCCTATGAATTTGCCGCTCGAATCGAAGCGCAAATCAAGGCCGCTGCTCAGGTCCACTTCGTAGCCCGCACCGCGTTCGCGAGATATTCCGATTACCCGTTCGTCGGGGTAATTTTCTGCAAGATAGTTGATTATTGTGTCGGGCAGAAGGCCCTCGGGCAGATTGCCGCCGCGCGGGGCGTCAATTTCGTTCCACGTACCGTCGTCGTAGAACTCCACTTTCGTGCCGTCGGTCAGGTAGACAACATATTCTCCGGGCCATTCCGTGTCGTAGACCGCGCTGGCAATCTGAGCCGACGGGAAATATTCGCTCAGAAAAGCCTTGGCCTGCGCCGGCAGTTCGCGCTGCACGATATCCTTATGGTCGTCGTCCGAGCAACCCGTTGCAAACGCCGCAGCAACGGCCACCGCCATGCCCGCCAATATATATTTAAATGTCTTAATCATATTTCTTGAAGTTACCATCCTTGTCAAATTTAATATCGACACCATTGCTCAGTTCAACCTCGTAGCCCGAGCCGTCACGCTCGATGCCCACTACCTTTGTTCCCGGCTGGTTGACCTTGACATACTGGGCCATCGTAGGCAGGATGAACGCCTTGGGCACCGAATTCGTGGCACTCACCTCGATTTCCTGCCAGTTGCCCTTGCGGTCGAACTTGATGGCAGTGCCGTCGGTCAGCGTCACCTCATAATCATTGATGCGGCCCATGGTCTTGTCGATTTTTATGACGCTCACGCTGCCCTTGAAATTATTTTTAATCACCGTCCGTGCGGCCTGGGGCAGCACGCCGGCATCGCGGGTATAATTATCCCCGGCATATATGCCCGCGGTGAAACCCAGCACCGCAAGCAGCAATATGACAATCTTTTTCATAATCAAAAATTTACCAATTAATACTTCCTGAATAACACCGACCCTCCCCCCAAAGTTCATAAAACACATAAACCACATAAATAACATAAAATACAAAATACTCCAGCCCCCGCAATTTTGCCCTCTCCGCGCTAATTCGTAACTTTGTGCAAAATTTCCCCGATATGCGCATCGACATCATCACCGTCCTTCCCGAAATGCTCGAATCCCCTCTGGGATGCTCAATCATAAAACGCGCCTGCGACAAGGGCCTCGCCTCTGTCGTGGTCCACAACCTGCGCGACTACACCACCAACCGCCACCGCAAGGTCGACGACTATCCCTTTGGCGGCGAGGCCGGTATGGTGATGCAGGTCGAACCCGTCGACCGCTGCATCGCCGCCCTGAAAGCCGAGCGCAATTACGACGAGGTGATTTTTACCGCCCCCGACGGCGAGGTATTCAACCAGCGCATGGCCAACAGCCTCTCCATGCTCGAAAACATCATCATCCTCTGCGGTCATTATAAGGGAATCGACTATCGCATCCGCGAACACCTCATCACACGCGA
>CAJJOO010000415.1 GCA_905193395.1 uncultured Porphyromonadaceae bacterium | reverse complement strand
TCCTACCGAACTCCCCGGCGTAGATCCCAAGATCCTCGATCCCCGCGACACCTACACCAACCCCGAAGAATGGACCGTCAAGGCTAAGGACCTCGCACAGCGCTTCATCAACAACTTCAAGAAATATGAGAACAACGCCGCCGGCAAGGCTCTCGTAGCAGCCGGTCCGCAACTCTGATTTTTCTGATACCGGAGTAATCCGGCCATTCCCCTACAACAGGGCGCTTCCCGACAACCGGGAGGCGCCCTGTTTCTTTTCATGCCCGGGCCGTTACAGCAGGATGGACATCAGCACGCCTCGTGGCGCGTCATCGTCACCGGCGAATAAACGGGTTCGAGCAGCGTGGCCACACTTTCGGCCGCCGCCCGTGCTTCGCTTTGTACGTCGGGCGCCTCCACTCCGCAGATTCTGGCCAGCAGGTGTACCAGCAGCAGCGTGGTGGCCGCAGTCATCGACTGCCTCACCTGCGGCAGGCAGTCGGCCGACGCCGCATCAACCGCTAATGTCGCCTCGCCGTCGGCCACAGCCGCCACGCGCACCCGCCGCCCGGCATAGACTGCCGCAACCGTCAGGGCATCGGCTGCAATCCGCAGCAGGGTATCCTCGTGGTCGGGCGTCAGCATCACCGCCACATAACTGCCGGGATGCTCCGTGGCCACGGCCTGCAATGCCGAATGGGCATAGACGCCGTCGGCCACCACCCTTTCCACCGTGGGCGTCTTCCCCTCGGCCTGCAAGCGACGGAACTGCCGCCGGCACATACACAGGAAATCATGATTCCTGTCCTTCGTATTACTTGTAAACATAATGATAAAGGTTTAAAAATTTGAGCAGCAAAACCGGATTTAAGGAGCGGACGCTCCGGCAGCAGAATCCAAATCCGGATAAAGAAGAATAAATGTCGATATAAAGATTTGTGTGAATATTTGCAGTGGTGTGTTCTAAAAAATTTGAATAAAGATTTAATGAAAAAGTCATATATTGATGCTATATCAACTTCACAATGCAAATATACAACACAAATCCACCAAAAGTCAATACTATTAACACACATTAACCATAATCATAGACAAACAATCAACACGAGCGTTGTGATGTTCTTAAAATTCAGCACAAAAAATACTCAAATCACATTTACCGATTGCCGTATGCAAAAATATTTGTAATTTTGTATCTGAGGCTTTATAAACAAGACACCATAGTCCATGAGAGCAACTAAGGCAAAACCTTTCCTGAAATGGGCCGGAGGCAAAACACAACTTCTTCCGACCATAGAATCTTTCCTACCCGAATCATTGAGGAAAGAATCTATGGTAACATATATTGAACCCTTCGTAGGCGGCGGAGCCATGTTGTTTTATATGCTGCAAAAATACAACAACATTAAGCGGGCTATAATCAACGACATAAATTCCCATTTAATAACTACATATATCGTTATAAGGGACACACCACAAGCACTTATACATACACTCAGTGATATTCAAAGTACTTTTCTGGCACTTGAAAGCCACGAAAAACGCAAAGAGTTGTTCCTACGCATACGGAATGACTTTAACAGCCGTCAATTGAGCAATGTTGAAGAAGCCGCTTATATGATATTCCTGA
>CAJJOO010000414.1 GCA_905193395.1 uncultured Porphyromonadaceae bacterium | reverse complement strand
CTATTACAGGACGCATTACGTAAACAACGACGCCACATCAATTAAAATTGACAATACATACCGGCAGCAGGAATTTTATCTCTCCACGGCCAACAGTTATAAAATTCTGCCCTGGTGGCACGTTTCGCTCTCATACGATTTCATCTGGAACGGTCTTGATGCCGACGTCTTTGCTTTCACACGGCCCGATCGTTTCACCAACCTTGTTTCCGTAGCCAGGGCTATGGAATACAAACGGCTGAAATTCCAGGGCAGCCTGCTCGGAACCTTCATCCACGACAAAACCGAGGGGAGCCGTCCATTGCGCGACAGGCACGTACTCACCCCCGCCGCCTTCCTGTATTATCGTATCATTCCCGGCTTTTCGGCCCGCGCTTTTTACAAGCAGTCGTATCGCATGCCGACGTTCAACGACCTGTACTATGCCGACGTGGGCAATGCCGACCTCTCCCCAGAAAAGGTGTCACAATACAATTTCGGCCTGCTGTACGAACGCAGCGGCCGCGGATTCCTGTCCGAGTTCCGTGTCAGCGCCGACGTCTATTACAACCATGTCAGCGACAAGATTATCGCCTATCCCAAAGGACAGCAGTTTCGCTGGACCATGCTCAACCTGGGCAAAGTAGATATCCGCGGCATCGACATCTCGGCCCTTGCCACAATAAATCCATGCCAAGACCTGTATGTGACTCTCCGCGGCCAGTACACCTTCCAGCGGGCAATAGACGTTACATCCCGCAGAGATTCGTATTATCGTGACCAGATTCCTTACGTGCCGCGCCATTCCGGCTCGGCGGTGATGAATCTTTCGTGGAGACAATGGAACCTGAATTACAGTTTCATATATGTAGGCGAGCGATACAATCAGCAGGAAAACACGGCAGCCAACTATATGCCCGCCTGGCATACGAGTGACCTCTCCCTGAGCCGTGATTTCCGTTTCGGCGCGGTTTCTCTCAGGGCCTTGGCCGAAGTGAGCAATCTGCTGAACCGCGACTACGACGTGATTCTCAACTACCCGATGCCAAAACGTAATTTCCGGATTACACTGATGATAGAAATATGAAAAAGACCGTCCGAAATATCTCACCTGCCATTTTATTTCTGGTGCTTGCCCTGCTTGCCCCGCTTTCGTCCTGCCGCAAAACGGCCGCAACCGCCGGGAGTTTCGATAAAGTAATTTATTCGCCACGCCATGCATCGGGCTTCCGGATTCTCGGGGCCGATGGGCGCGAAAGCGTAATAATCGAATCCATGGAGCCATGGCAGGGCGCCGACAGCGTAGTCACCCGCCTGTTCATCTCACGTGGAGGCGAACCCGCGCCCGAGGGTTTCGAAGGCCGCGTGCTGGTCGACAGTGCCATGCGCATTGTCACGATGTCGTCAACCCACATTGCCATGCTCGACGCCATCGGCTGCGTCGACCGTGTTGTAGGCGTTTCCGGAATGGACTATATTTCCAATCCGAAAATCCGCGCGGCGGCCTCGCGTATCGCCGATGTCGGCTATGAAGGCAATGTGAACTACGAGGCTCTTGTTGCTCTGGACCCTGATATCGTGTTGCTGTACGGCACAAACGGCGCCAGCCCCATGGAATCAAAACTTGACG
>CAJJOO010000413.1 GCA_905193395.1 uncultured Porphyromonadaceae bacterium | reverse complement strand
CGGAGGGCCGGGCCTCGATTATATCCTGTTAAAATGAATCAGCGCACGGTGTATTTGCGGCCGTTCACCAGATAGATGCCGGGAGCAAGGCCTTCGAGGGCCGAGTCGAAAGGCACGCCCGAGCGGACGGCCATGCCGGCCACGTTATAGACCGTAACGGGAGCGTCGGCGTCGGGAGTGGAGTCAATCTCCACGTCGGTCACGCCATGGCTGCCGCCCTTGGGCGAGAGGTTCCAGGCACCGAGTTCCAAAACGGGCACGTCGCCGTCGGACCACACCTCGACACCGTCGGCATCGCGGTCGGTGGGGAAGACGCGGATTGAACTTGCCCATTTGTCATTGACAAACACATCCACGATGGAATGGTCGATGAATATGTTGAGTTTCAGTTCCGAGCCGCGGCGCAGGAATTCGGGCAGAGCCAGGCGGTAGACGCCGTTGTAGACACCACCGTCGTTCACCAGACGGTTGAGCGACGAAAAATCGAACACCAGTTCGCCGGTGTTGGGGTTGTAGGTAGCCGTTGCGGCGCCGTGGGCGTTCTTGAAGAAGCGGAAACCGAAGGGAGTGGAACCAACGGTGAAACGGCCCAGAATCTCGACTTCACGACCCGATACGGGAGACATGTCGACTGTGCCGTTGAGTGTGAAGGCAGCGCGGGTGAACGAGGTGGCGGTGCGCAGACCTGTGAGACCGCTGTAAGGTTTCTGAATCAGCGACCCGCGCGAATCGAGCGACCATTCACGCGGCAGGGAGAAGCAGTGGGCCCAGCCCAGGTTCCAGTTGTTGTCGGACGAGAGTTTGTCGGGAACGATGCCCATGGCCAGAGTCACGCCATTGTGATTGTAGATTGTGGGCGAGAGGAGGCCGAAGCCGTCGCGCGAGTTCAGTTCCACGGTCTTGGGGGTATTGAAATCGGATGCGGGGACAAACTTGCCGTCGTTGCCGATGGTACCGGTCCAGTAGAGTGTGCGGACGCCTGTGGGCAGCCCCAGAGGAGTTGCCGTGAACAGCCAGCGGCCGTCGGCCATAGGAGTGACATTGGACATTTCCCAGAATGTACCGGCCTGCGACACGGAATTGCCCTTGAAGAAGATATCGCCGTTGTTCGACCACGTTTTCGAAGCTGGATCGTAGCGGTGGAGGGTCATGGCGCCGACGCCGTCCTTAGACGTACCGACGATGATATATGCGTTGTCGCCGTTACGGAAGAAATAGGGGTCGCGGAAATCGTCGGACAGACCGTCGGGACGGCCGCCGATAATCGGATTTGCGGCATCCTTGACCCAGTCGACCAGGTCCGTTCCGGTGGGCTTGGCCATGGCGATGGATGCGTGGCCGTAGTCTACGGCCGTATAGATAATCGCGGGACGCGAGCCGGTGATTACGGGGTCCTGGAAGACGCAGCCGCTCCAGCATCCCTTGATGTCGTAGGTAAGGCCCGGGGCGATGGCAATTTTCTCCTCGCGCCAGTCATAGAGATTCTCGCTGGAGATGTGGCCCCAGTGCAGGCGTGCCATGTAAGGACCGTCGGCATTCTTCTGGAAAAAGAGATGGTAGCGGCCGCCGGAATAGTAAAGTCCGTGGGATTCGTTGGTCCATGCAGCAGCGGG
>CAJJOO010000412.1 GCA_905193395.1 uncultured Porphyromonadaceae bacterium | reverse complement strand
TTTGATTTGTGAATATTGTTTTTCGGTTCTGCTGCGCTGCAAAGTTACGCCGCCGCCCGGCCCGGCGTCCGTGTCGAAGGTACTGCCTGCCCGAAAATCCGCTTTTTCGTATTTATAGACCAAAAACTGGCCATTTTGTCTGCTCTTGGCCGTTCTTCGCTTTCTTTTTCGTACCTTTGTGCGTTATTCAGAAACAGATACACAAAATCCATCAGCAACTGACTCTCAGAAAACACACTTCCCTATGCTCAGACCACTTTTAACCGCCCTGCTGCTTGCCGCCTTCCTTCCCGCCCCGGCCCAGCGTTTCGAGCCAATCCGTTTCGGCGACTTCGAGCAATGGGTGACCCGCGATATCAAGGAAAGCGCCATCATCGGCGGCGCCCGCAAAAAAGTATATGCCATCGGCCCCACGGCCACCATCACCGGCAGCGACGCCTACGTGCCGCGTGGTGGCACCCCCTGGGGCTCGAGCAACGTCCTGGCCAAGGTGGCCGGCATCACCAAGACCTCCAACGCCGTCTTCCCCGACACACGGCCCGGCGGCGGCACCTGCGCCCGCCTCACATCAATCCTGGAACATTGCAAGGCCATCGGAATCATCAACATCGACGTGATGGTGGCCGGGTCCATATTCCTGGGCCGCATGATCGAGCCTATCAAATCCACCTCCGACCCATACAGCAAGATGGACATGGGCGTGCCCTTCACCGGCCGGCCCAAGGCTCTGCGCTTCGACTACCGCCTGGTGATTCCGGAGGGAGACAGCCGCATCTACTCCTCGGGGTTCTCGCGCAAACGCACCATCAAGGGCCAGGACTATGCCGAGGTATTCATCCTGCTTCAGCGCCGCTGGGAGGACGCCGACGGCAACATCTACGCCCACCGCGTCGGCACTGGCCGCCAACTCTTCGGCCGCTCCACCAACGGCTGGGTCAACGCCTACGACCTCCCTGTACACTACGGCGACATCACCGGAAAATCGTTCTACAACCCCTCCATGGCCCTTCTGCCCGAGGACAAGAGTTACTATGCCCGCAACAGCAAGGGCAAGATGGTGCCCGTGCGCGAAGTGGGCTGGGACCCCGTCGGCACGGCCCCGACGCACATGATTGTGATGTTCTCCGCCGGCCACGGCGAGCCATACGTCGGCACCCCCGGCCAGACCCTCTGGGTCGACAACGTCGGCCTGGTATACTGACCCCGAAAACGGACCCCGGCCGCGCCCAACCGCCAACGAGCAAAAAAACGCCAAAATTGTACGGACGTGGCCTGCCACGTCCACGCCCACTGCGCAAATTTCCGGCAACTTGCGCGGATGCGAAAGTTCGCGTCCCTACAACACCACGTCATTTCCCGCCGCTTACCAGTGGGAAAGATTGCCGGCATTGATTAAAATTCCTCACTTTTCTTGCCTGTCTGAAAAAGATTCTTTACCTTTGCAGTCGAATTAACAACAAAACCGAATCTTCAATCATGTACACCCCCTAAGTTTCAACAATTCCGATGCCCGTCATGGGTATGATGGAAATGATGTGCATGCCGGGACAGCCGGCGTGTCGATGCTGATTGCGGTTTACTTTAAAACGAATATCTCAATCACTCTCCGGCACGCTGCTCCACGCGCCGG
>CAJJOO010000411.1 GCA_905193395.1 uncultured Porphyromonadaceae bacterium | reverse complement strand
ATTGTCTACAAAACTATATATCAATAACTTAATGTGTATATTTGCTGTATACTCGAGTCTACAACTGTCTACAAAATGGCTGAACATGTCTAAAAAGTCTACACAGTCTACAAAAAAAGCCCATTTTAGGGCTTTTTTATATGAGATTTCTACATAGTCTACAAGATAAAATTTTATTAAACCACATAAAATCAATGAGATAAAAAATAAATTCCCATTTGTAGACAATGTAGATTGTAGATTTCGGGAAATATGTATCTAGTGAATAAAAGAGAAATCTATAATTAAACGGTGAAATTTCCGATGATTTTTAGTATATTTGCGTAATTATTAATACATAATGAGCGCCTATTCCTTGTATATAAATTTGCCCGGATATTTGTCAGAGTGGTTGACCAGCCATTTTGGCAATCCTGTGACGTTCCCGTACTCGTCACCGCAAAACGCCGTAATTCGCACTTTTCTGCTCAGGCCGCCTGTTGATTACACACCTGAGTGCAATAAGGACAAATCGCATACTGCTATTGCTATCCCGGCGTCTGTCGCAAAACCACCCGAACGGTATTACTACATGACGGATATGGGGAAAAAGGCAGTCGCCGAAGCATGCAAAGATTTATTTCTTCGCGCACTATGGAATGATCTATCTCCTCTTGCCGAGTACCCGGTTGGCTTGAATACTCTCATTCGTGCCTGGTGCGAGTCAAACGGGATTGAACTCGCCCATGTCGAGGCAGTGCGCCAATGTTATTATCGTGTCCGAAAAGATTTTGCGGAAAAAGGGATAAATCTCCGCTGTATGACTCGAAAAAGATAATAACAATTGTGCCATTATTCGGATTTCTAAAACAGATACCACAACCACATACAACTAATAACAATAGTAAACAACTATGAATAACACGCCGCCTATCCTTCTAAACGTTTCAGGTATTTCCGCAATCCCTGCAATGCTGCTCGATAACATCACAATTATTCCTGACTTGGGCGTGATGTTGAATTACTGGAGAAATTTTGCTTATCTGCCTCTGGCAAGTCTTGCTCGCGTTGAGGTGGCGTCAAAGGTCGAGGATAAGTGTAATTTGTTTACTGTCAGTCTTTCTGCACGGTTAACAGCCGATTTCCTGGTGAAAGACAGGCATCTGGCTTTCCTTATTTCATGTGTGGATGGTAGTAAATATCTGCTGGGAACCGCCGATGCCCCTTATCCTGTCGCAAATACTTCCGTTGTTTTCCCTGACAAACCCTCTGACGTCTCTGGTTGGCAACTGACTGTCGAATACACTTCGGCAATGGGCCTTTTGCGCGTTCTGGACTGATTTTGCGGTCTTTTTGGCAAGTTAAGTCGTCAATTACCTTTGCGGTAAATTAAGTTGCAATGGTATATCACATCATAATTGATTCATTTATCGGACCCTGCAGCATCTCCAAGGGTATAATTCGTCGGGAACTAGACAAATATAAGGGCAAACACGTCGATGTCCTTATCTCGTCGCCGGGCGGCTCTGTGACGGAGGCCTTCGACATCCGCACCCAGTTCAAGGAACACGGCGATGTCACAGCGTACCTGGCCGGAGGCGTCGCTTCCGCGGCCACTATCGTAGCGATGGGGGCAAAGCGTATCGTTATGA
>CAJJOO010000410.1 GCA_905193395.1 uncultured Porphyromonadaceae bacterium | reverse complement strand
AGCCGTACTCGAATTCGAGAGTAATCACCGAGATGTTCTCGCGCGAGGCCGAGGTGATATGCTTGAGGTTGCTGACCGAGTTGAGGACGTTTTCGAGGGGACGGGTCACGTTCTGCTCGATATCCTGGGCACTGGCGCCCTGGTAGGTGGTCATCACCATCAGGGTGTTGGTGTCGATATCGGGATAAAGGTCAATCGGAAGTGTTTTGAGCGAGAAAAGGCCCATCACCACCACAGCCACAAAGCATAGGGTGGTCATGATAGGCCGTTTTACCGCTCCGCCGTATAGACTCATATTTATTATATGCGTTTAAAGGATAGACGTAAAAAGGATTGTGATTTAGCGTCACTTGGAGGCGTGGCGGTTGAGCGTCACCTCGACGCCGTCGGCGAGGCGTGTCTGGCCGGCAGTCACCACGGTGTCGCCGTCCGAGATGCCGGAAAGCAGTTCGAAGCCGTCGTCGAGGCGCTGGCCGAGTTCCACCTTGTGGAAGGCCACGCGGCCGCCGGAATAGGTGTAGACATATTTGTTTGCCGAGCCGGTCTGCTTGACCACGGCGCGGTCGGGAACCACGACGCTCTGCCGGGTGCCGAGGTTGATGTCGACGCGGGCGAACATGCCGGGCTTGATGCGGCCCTGCGGGTTGGAGACGGTCACTTCGGCGGGGAAGGTGCGCGTGGTGATGTCCACGGCGGGTGACAGGCGGGTGATGCGGCCGCTGAAAGTCTCGCCCTCGTAGGCGTCGAAGGCGATGTCGACGTTCATGCCGCGGCTAATCACGGCCATGTCGTTCTCGTTGATGTTGATAATCACCTTTACCGACGGAGTAGTCTGGCCCACGGTGAGGACGGGCTGTGCGCCGGTCATGTCGCCGGGGTCGTAGTTGCGGGCCGTGACGACGCCGGTGATGGGCGAGCGCAGCACGGTGTTGGTCATGGTGTTGTTGTAGACGGCGCGCTGTGCGTCGAGTTGGGCCTTCAACTGGTCCACGGTGCTGCGTGTGCCGGCGCCGATGTTCAGCAGTTCGACGGCGCGGTTGTAGTCGCGTTCCAGTTGTTCGAGTGTGATGCGCTGCTGGTCGGCGGTGGAGGAATCCAGAGTCACCAGCACCTGTCCGCGGGTGACGTGGTCGCCCACATCGACCTTGATTGAAGTGATGCGGTTTGACATGGCCGGGGCGATGTTGTTCACGTTGTCGGCCTCGACATTCGCCGTGTAAGTACGCGAAACGGGGACCTCGCGCTTGTGGGCGACGTCGAGATCAACCACAGGGAGGTCCTCGGAATGGTCGGCGATCGCAGTCTCGGCTCCGTCCTTCGAGCCGCAGGCCGTAAGAGCGGCCACAAGGGGAATCAGCAGATATCGGTGGTTCATTGTATCTTGGGGTTATTTGTTGTTCGGGGTTTCGTAGGATTCAATCGGGGCGTTGCCCATGAGCAGTTCGAGGTCGCTGCGGGCCACAAGATAATTGTAGATTGACTGGTAGTAACCCAGGCGCGCCTGGGTTAGGGATACCTCGCTGTCGCGCAGGTCCAGATATGTGGTGGCGCCGATGCCGAAGGACTGCACCTGGATGTCGTGGGCGCGGGTTGCCTGACCGACGCTCTCGTCGCTGGATGCAATCTGCTTCACG
>CAJJOO010000409.1 GCA_905193395.1 uncultured Porphyromonadaceae bacterium | reverse complement strand
GCTAGCGTTCATCCTGAGCCAGGATCAAACTCTTCGTTGTTTATCTTGTTTCTTTCTTTTCTACTTAAAAGGAAGGCAAGACACTTTTCTGTGTTTGTTGCCTGTTGCTTGCGGCCGGCGTGCCGGCCCCAGGACTCTCTGCTTTATTGCGTTTGATAAAGAATTGACATGAGTGTTTTATTTTATAAAACGTGCTCTTGTACTACTCTATTTGTCTATTGTAATCGTTTCAATGTTCGAGGCATCTGAGGCCCCGCCTCATTTGCGGATGCAAAGTTACAACCATTTTTTCATTCCCGCAAGTTTTGCGGCAACTTTTTTTTCGTCGTTCTCTCACATCTTCAATGTTCGCGGGTTGCTTTCTCAAAGCGAGTGCAAAGTTACAACCTTTTTCCATTCCCGCCAAATATTTTCGCCACTTTTTTATGCTGTAAAACATGTTTTTTGTTTTTGATGTGGCTTATGTGATTTATGTGGCTTATGTTAAGGGCGGTAAGTTGATGACTTTAAGGCAGGTAGTGCGGGGCAGCGATAGCGGCCGGTCCCCGGGCGCCGTATTTGCTCCGCGGCGCCGCCGATGATGCCGCGCCCGCGGAGCGGCCGCGCTCCGACGCCGCTGGTACGGCCAGATACAATAAAAGCGCCCGAAAGGGGCGCTTTTATTGTATCTGAGGGTCGGGATTTGTCCCTGTTGGATCAGTTGGTCCAGGTGAGGTTCCAGATGGAGATGCGGTCGCAGTTGGCGTCGCGGTTGCTGGCGCTGTTGTTGACAATGCGGATGCGGAAGTCGCCGGTGACGTTTACATCAAGGGAGTAGTCGTACTTGGTCTTCTGGGTGAAGTTGGAGAGTTCTACTTTCTTTTCGAGGATAACGGCGTCGTTCTGGAGTATCTCGATTGTGAAGTTGCAGACCTTGTCGTTGAAGGCGAAGCCGTAGTTGAACGTGAGGGTCTTGCAGCCACCGATGAGGACAGGCGAAAGGAGTTCGCCGGGAGCGGAGGATTTACCTGTGAGGGTGGGTGCGAGTGTGCCTTCAGTGCCGATGAATGTGAAACGAGGGTTCACGTCGGATGCACCGGCGGCCTGACCGCCGAGGATGGCGCAGTTGGTGGCCGTCCAACCTGTGGCGTTGGTGTAGGAACCGTAGGACGAGCGGGGAGTGCCGCCGTTGAAGGAGTCAAAGTCGCCCTTGTAGGAAACGGAGGGTCCGGGAGGTGTGACGGGCGAATCGCCGAGGGTGATGTCGCCGT
Organism: uncultured Porphyromonadaceae bacterium; assembly: GCA_905193395.1. GTDB lineage: Bacteria > Bacteroidota > Bacteroidia > Bacteroidales > Muribaculaceae > CAG-873. The sequence goes on along the minus strand of CAJJOO010000409.1, from coordinate 391 downwards.
CGCCGTCGAAGGCGAGGTTGTTAATCTGCCATGTATCGGCACCAGAGGCATCGGAGGCGTATTTGAAGGCAACCTGAATCTTCTTGCCGGCATAGGCGTTGAGGTTGAAGGAACCGGAGTTGACGTAGGTCCATGAGCCTGCCTCGGGCCAGGTGGCGACGGGAAGCATCTGCCAGGTGGTGGTGCCGGCTTCGCGGACAGCGAAACCGCAGAGTGTGCGGAGGGTTGTCTGGAAGCGGGCGGCATGGTCGAAGGAAACGGAAGCCGTCTTGGTGGCCGAAAGGTCGATTACAGGCGAGATGGCCCAGGCCTCGGAAGCATGAGCGGCACCGCTGAAGTAGGCGGAAGCGGCAAGGTAGAAGGTCTGGTCGTTGTAATTGCGATAGGCCCA
>CAJJOO010000408.1 GCA_905193395.1 uncultured Porphyromonadaceae bacterium | reverse complement strand
AGCACTGGTCTCCAAAACCAGGTGTCGGGAGTTCGAGCCTCTCTTCCCGTGCTAATTTTTTGAAAATGAAGAAACTCAAACTACTTACGAATATAGAGGAGTCTTTCGACGAACTTCGTTACAAGACTTCCTGGCCCACCAAGAAGCAGGTAGTTAAATCTGCTATCCTCGTGATGATTGCTTCCATCATTATCGCTCTGATAATATTCATCATGGACCAGGTGGTTGACCGCCTCATGCACTTTATTTACAGTTTCTGAAGTAGAACACCTCCAAAATTTCAGACGTGGAAAAGAACGGCACTGAATCGAAACGCGGCTGGTATGTGCTTCGCGCCATATCCGGCAAAGAGGCCAAGGTTAAGGAACTTCTCGATGCACAAATCAAGAATACCGACCTTGGCAATTATCTGTTTCAGGTGTTGATTCCCACCGAAAAGGTAATGGCGGTGCGCAACGGCAAGAAAATTGTCAAGGAGCGCAACCTTTATGGCGGCTACGTTTTCATCGAGGCCGACCTTTGCGGCGAGGTAATCCACCGGCTCACAAACACAACAAATGTAATTGACTTCCTTCGCGGGCGCGATAAGGGCAGCCAGCCCGAGCGTCTCCGTCAGGCCGAAGTCATGCGCATGCTGGGCGCAGCCGACGAACTCTCCGATCCCACAGACAATGAAGTCAACGACTACATCGTGGGCGAAACGGTGAAGGTGAACGAAGGTCCGTTCAACGGTTTCACCGGTACAATCGAGAAGGTAGACCGCGAGAAGAAGAAACTCACCGTCATGGTGAAAATCTTCGGACGTCCCAACCCTCTGGAACTGGACAATTCGCAAGTAGCGCGCGAATGAGCGTTGGCCGGTTACGCGTGCCTGTGCCCCCGAGCGCACATAATTAATTCTCTTAATTAGTTTTTACAATGGCTAAAGAAATTGCTGGACAAATCAAATTGCAGATTAAAGGCGGAGCAGCCAATCCCTCGCCCCCAGTAGGTCCTGCCCTGGGTTCGAAGGGTATCAACATCATGGAATTTTGCAAGCAATTCAATGCCCGCACCCAGGACAAAGCCGGTAAGATTCTCCCTGTGGTAATTACTTACTACACCGATAAATCTTTCGACTTTATCGTTAAGACCCCCCCGGTGGCCATCCAACTGAAGGAAGCCGCCAAGATCAAGGCCGGTTCCAAAGAGCCTAACCGCTCGAAAGTGGCCGAAATCACATGGGACCAGGTGCAGGCCATTGCTGCCGACAAAATGCCTGACCTCAACTGCTTCACCGTCGAATCTGCCATGCGTATGGTAGCCGGTACGGCCAGAAGTATGGGTATCTCCGTTAAAGGCGCTTTCCCCGGTAAATAACTTTAAACTTCAATTGAAATGAGTAAACTGACTAAAAACCAGAAGTTAGCCCTTGCAAAGATTGAAGCCGGGAAGTCCTACACCTTGGCTGAGGCCGTAGAAAAGGTGAAGGAGACAAACTACGCCAAATTCGACGCATCGTTCGACATCGACGTTCGTCTTGGCGTTGACCCCCGCAAGGCCAACCAGATGGTCCGTGGCGTGGTGACACTGCCTCACGGAACCGGCAAGGTAGTGCGCGTGCTCGTTCTTTGCAACCCCGATGGCGAAGCCGCAGCCAAGGCTGCCGGGGCCGACTATGTGGGTCTGGAC
>CAJJOO010000407.1 GCA_905193395.1 uncultured Porphyromonadaceae bacterium | reverse complement strand
CACGGGCCAGGATGAGGGCGGAGACAGGCTCGACGGAGACTTTTCCGCCGCGGATGGTACCGAGGCCGTCGGCATTGATGTTGCCGTCGCGGGCAATCACAATCCAGTCGCCCTTGGGGATGCGGACCTCGCGTGTGGTGTCGGAACCGTTGAATACGAGGCGGATTTCCTTCCAGGGGTCGCCGTTGGCGTTGTTGCGGATGGAATATGAGATGAGGTTGGTGCCTTCAACGTCATCGAAAACGATGTTGCGGGCAATGTCCTCGGCGGTGGTCATACGGAAGGCGGGATGGGCCTTGCGCAGACGGATGAGTTCACGGTAGTAGTCGAACTGGCCGGCGTTGGCGTGCTTGAGGTCCCAGTCGATGGCGTTGATGGAGTCGGGCGACTTGTAGGAGTTGTGGACGCCGTGCTTGTCGCGGAACACTTCCTCGCCGGCGAACATGAAGGGCGTGCCCTGGGATGTGAAGACGATGGTCTGGGCCAGACGGGCGGCGCGCTGACGCTGCTCGGGAGTGGCATCGGGAAGGGAGATGTTCAGTTTGTCGGTGAGGGTGAGGTCGTCGTGGCATGAAACATAGTTAACGACCATTTCGGGCGAGGTGGCGTAGGGGGCCTTGGAGTTGTTGCCCTTTGAGTAGTCGACCTGGGGATGTGCGGTGGCGGCTACGATACCGATTTTGACGGTTTCCTCGTTGCCGGGCTTGCCGGTTGCGAAACCGCGGTCGGCGGCGTTGCTGTAATGACCCTTGATGGCGTCGCGGATGTCATCGCTGAACACGGCCACGCCCTGCATTGCCGAAACATTGTCCTTGAGGGCACGGCGCTCGACGGGGAGGGGGGAGTCGCCGGCGGTCCAGCCTTCGCCGTAGACGAAGATGGAGGGGTTGATTTCGTGGAGTTCACGGACCACACGGTTCATGGTCTCGGTATCGTGAATAGCCATGAGGTCGAAGCGGAAACCGTCGATGTGGTATTCCTTAGCCCAGTATTTCACGGAGTTGACGATAAAATTCTGCATCTGCTGACGTTCGGAGGCAGTCTCGTTGCCGCAGCCTGAGGCGTCGCTGTACGAGCCGTCTGGACGGTGGCGATAGTAGTAGCCGGGAGCGGTGAGGGAGAAGTTGGAATCGTCGTTCTGTGCGGTGTGGTTGTATACGACATCCATTACCACGCCGATGCCGGCGTCGTGGAGGGCCTTGATCATTTCCTTCATCTCGCGCACGCGGGTTTCGGGCACGGTGGGGTCGGTGGAGTAAGAGCCTTCGGGGGTGTTGTAGTTGTAGGGGTCATATCCCCAGTTATACTGATTGGCGGGAAGGTTTGTCTCGTCGACGGAATTATAGTCGTAGGATGGGAGGATGTGGACGTGTGTCACGCCGAGTTCCTTGAGGTGGTCGATACCGGTGGCGTCGCCGAAGTTGTTGATTGTGGACGATTCGGTGAGGGCCAGGAATTTACCTTTATGTGCAATGCCCGAGGAGGGATGTATGCTGAAATCGCGATGGTGCATCTCGTAGAGGACAACATCGGTGAAGTTTTCGACGCGGGGACCGTGGTCGGCTTCCCAGCCTTCGGGATTCGTGGCGGCGAAGTCGATGATGGCGGCGCGGTGGCCGTTGACGCCGGCAGCCTTGGCCCAGACCCCGGGGGTCTCCTCGAGCCAGCGTCCATCGTA
>CAJJOO010000406.1 GCA_905193395.1 uncultured Porphyromonadaceae bacterium | reverse complement strand
GAAGATTTCAACCGTCTGGTGGGCAGAAAACTGAAAGTAGGCCAGACCAAGGACCTGTACGACATGATTGAATCGGGCAAGATTATCCGCGAGCAAAGCGAACTGTTCTTCGGAGTGTTCGACGATGCCGTGCTGGCCATGTTCCCCGGATTCGTGGGCCAGGTCAACGACCTTCTGCAACCGGACAAGCACCTTGACACCGCCCGCAACGTCCTCACGCCCGAACTGCGCATCCTCGCCTTCATGAGGCTGGGCGTGTCCGACGCCGGACGCATATCCAAATTCCTGGGGCTTTCCCTGAACACGGTCTATACTTACCGCAACCGCATGAAATCGCGCGCAATCAACCGCGATACCTTCGAAGCCAATCTGATGAGAATCCATTAGGTATAAAGGATAAAAACGCTATATCCGCGTTTATATTTACTAATGCCGCAATAATAATTATAAATCTATATTACAGTATTTTAAGTTAAATATAATCCATAATTTATTTATATTGCATCTTGACACAGCCCGCAAAGACTTGCAGCGTTGCTAATTTTGCATTGTAAATAATTCATAGGTCTAAGATTCAAGGTTATTATTTAGGATTATTCAGAACAAAAAGACACGACAATCAAGGATTTTAAATGGTTTTAGTTATTTAGTGTTAGCCCAACTAAAAAAGCCGGCCGCGAGGGTCGGCTTTTTTATTGCCTTTTTTCATGTGTTTACTCGCCCGGCAGGGGGCGGCGGCGGAACGCATCGATATAACTTCCGGGCGTGGAATTGAATATGTCGATTCCGGCACCGGCGGCAAAGCGTTCCAGCCGATGATACGAGCGGAAAGCCACATAGAAACTGTAAATGATGTCGTGAAGATGGTAGCCGCGATACTCGGTGACACTACGGGTCTTTTCGGCCTCGGAATCCTTGTAGAAATGCGGTTGGACCGAAACGGTATGATTATCTTCGTCGACACGCAGGGTCTCCATCCACGAATGGTCGGCGCCGGTTATGTAGATTTCCTTATATCCGGAGGCGATTGCAGCCATAATGGCGGGAATCAGCACGTTTCGCGGCCGCGGCATGGCCAGTCCGCGGCCGTAGGCCAGTCGCTCGAACCAGCCGAATCCCTCGGCGCCGACGAAATTGAAGGTTGCAAACTCCACCCCGCAGGCCCCAAGCAGACGGCGTGCGGCAGCAAGGCGGCGTGCGGGCACAAAGAGCGTCATGGGCCAGGAAACCGAGGCGAGATTACGCCACAGGGCCTTCACATTGTCGTGGTCTATGCCCTCGAAGAAAAAAGGGTCGGCCAGCACATAGTAGCGGGGCTTCAGCAAAGCCATTTCCGGGCTGTTTGCCATGAAATTGACGGCCAGGGTAGGCATGGCGGCAAGGGTGGCGGAGTTCTCGGCAATCGTCTGCCTCAAGGAGGGTCCGTTGGCCAGCACAACAATTCCGCGTCCTTGCGGAGCACCGGCCGGGCGCCGCGTGCGGCGCGACTGCAAGGCGATTTTCACGGTCGATTTTAGTGTGGAGGCAAATGCCCCGGCAAATTCAGAGGCTTTCATCATCGTAGACATGTGTGCGGAGATACTCGGTCACGGCGACAGGCTGAAAACCGAAAGCCTCGGCGAAATCCGTGCCGCGCACAATGGCGTCAGCCGTAATGGAGTCGATGAGGCGTCCGTCCATAATCCAGCGCGCCCAACGGCGGCGCAGA
>CAJJOO010000405.1 GCA_905193395.1 uncultured Porphyromonadaceae bacterium | reverse complement strand
TTCGCCGATTTTGTGGGTCAGACCGGTGTAGAACAGGATACGCTCGGACGTGGTGGTCTTGCCGGCATCGATGTGAGCCATGATGCCGATGTTGCGGGTGTATTTAAGATGTTGGTCCTGATTAGCCATTTTGCTTGTATCTTAGAAAAATTAGAAGCGGAAGTGTGCGAAAGCGCGGTTGGCCTCTGCCATCTTGTGCATGTCCTCTTTGCGCTTGTAGGCACCGCCCTGGTTGTTGAAGGCGTCGACGATTTCTGCGGCGAGTTTATCGGCCATGGTCTTGCCTCCGCGTTTGCGGGCGTAGTTGATCAGATTTTTCATAGATATCGATTCTTTGCGGTCGGGACGGATTTCCGTGGGGACCTGGAAAGTGGCGCCACCCACGCGGCGGGACTTGACCTCAACCTGGGGTGTAATGTTTTCGAGGGCCTTTTTCCAGATTTCGAGAGCGGTCTGCTCTTCATCGGGCAGTTTCGATTTCACAATCTCAAGAGCGCCGTAGAAAATGGTGAACGCGGTGTTTTTCTTACCGTCGTACATCAGGTGGTTGACAAACTTTGTCACGCGTACTTCGCCGAAAACGGGATCGGGCAGGATGACGCGTTTCTTAGGTTTAGCCTTTCTCATTTGTGGTTTTACCGAATTGTGTTTTTGAATGCCTGGTTGCTTGCCTGTTCTTCAGCCGGCGGGCGGTTTCCGGGGCCTCTGCCCCTGCGGTTCCGCGGCTTACTCAACCGTGTCGCAGCGTTTCAAGGGGAATCAAAAACGAGTTAGAAACTGTTTTGTAAGTTTAATCTCGTGGTGCGTTCAGATTTCTTCACCTATAATATATATAGATTACTTCTTGGCTGCACCGGCCTTGGGACGTTTGGCACCGTATTTGGAACGACGCTGAGTGCGGTCCTTCACACCGGAGGTATCGAGCGTACCGCGTACGATGTGGTAACGTACACCGGGAAGGTCCTTGACACGACCGCCACGCACCAGAACGATGCTGTGCTCCTGCAGGTTGTGGCCTTCGCCGGGGATATAGGAGTTTACTTCCTTACCGTTGGTGAGGCGCACACGCGCAACTTTACGCATTGCCGAGTTAGGCTTTTTCGGCGTGGTGGTGTAGACACGGACGCATACACCGCGACGCTGCGGGCACGAATCCAGTGCGGGCGACTTGCTCTTATCCTCAAGCGCCACACGTCCTTTTCTTACTAATTGCTGAATAGTAGGCATCTTAGTTTTGTTAAAATTTCTGTTTTTATCTCTTGGTTTATCTATTGTTGATTCACACTCTGACAGCACGCTCCGACACCCCGCAACACCCTAACTGGCACTCAATTAGAGATTGCAAAGGCCCGAAGGCGCACTATTTCGTGTGCAAAGTTAATAATTATCCCTTTAACGGCCAAACATTTACACAACTTTTTATTTGTGAATCCGACATTTTTTCTGACAGAAGAATCAATGGTTGAAAAACTCCTGTCCGTTATGACAAACCGCAAATCCTTTCGCAGGACATTGCAGAACGGATTCAGGCAATGAATCAGTCGTAGTCGTTGGAGATGTGGCGGAGCCAGGCCGGCGAGGCGGTGTCGCGACGGTCGGCGAGGCGATAGAGGTTGCAGCCCAGAAAGTTGCCCACGACGATGGCGGCGTAGAAGGGGATGAGAGCGCCGATGTTGGCGGCGAGGTAACCGGCACGACAACATCCGATGTAGAACGCGTCGGCAACGCAGTG
>CAJJOO010000404.1 GCA_905193395.1 uncultured Porphyromonadaceae bacterium | reverse complement strand
CGTACTGCGGGCGCCGCCGCGAACCGGAGGCAAATGTAGCCATTTATTTCTTCCTGCCAAAATATTCGGTTTATTTTCAAATTATCAGCATCGCGTCGCCGTAGCAGCCGAAGTGGTAGCCTTCTTTGACGGCCTCGCGGTAGGCTTCCATCACAAGGTCATATCCGCCGAAGGCCGACACCATCATCAGCATCGTCGAATAGGGCAGGTGGAAATCGGTCAGCAGCGACGTGGTGACCGTGAAATCGTAGGGCGGGAAGATGAATTTGTTGGTCCATCCGTCATAGAGTTTCATGTGGCCGCCCATGCTCACGGCCGAGGCGATGCCGCGGAGAACCGATGTGCCGACGGCGCAGACCTGGCGGTCGGCGTCCTTGGCGCGGTTCACGGTGGTCACCAGTTTCTCGTCGGCCATCATCTGCTCGGAGTCCATGCGGTGCTTGGTCAGGTCCTCGACGTCGATTTCGCGGAAGGTGCCCAGACCGCAGTGTACGGTGATGAACGCCTGCTCCACACCCTTGATTTCAAGCCGTTTCAGCAGTTCGCGCGAGAAGTGCAGCCCCACGCCCGGAGCCACGACGGCTCCCTCCCGGGTGGCATAGAGTGTCTGGTAGGCCTCGGCGTCGTCCGGGCGCGGCGGACGCGTGATGTAGGCCGGCAGCGGCGTGTGGCCCAGGGCGAACAGTTCGCGCTTGAACTCATCGTGCGGTCCGTCGTAGAGGAAACGCAACGTGCGGCCGCGCGATGTGGTGTTGTCGATTACCTCGGCCACCATGTTGCCTTCTTCGCCGAAATACAGTTTGTTGCCGATTCGGATTTTACGCGCCGGCTCAACCAGAACGTCCCACAGTTTGTTGTCGGCGTTCAGTTCGCGCAGCAGGAATACCTCGATGCGCGCACCGGTCTTTTCCTTGTTGCCGTACAGCAGCGCCGGAAACACCTGGGTGTCATTGAACACCATCACGTCGCCTTCGTCGAAATATCCCAGGATATCCTTGAACTGATGATGCTCTATGGTGCCTTCTTTGCGGTTCAGCACCATCATACGGCACACGTCGCGCTCGGCCGGCGGTTCCTGGGCTATGAGTTCTTCGGGTAGACGGAATTTGAACTGTGATAGTTTCATAATCGTGTAAAGGTCTTTATGTGGTTGTTTTATTGTTATACGTCTTTTCTGTAAGGATAGTCTTCCGGGAATTCCAGGGGCGAGGTGGCAATCAGGTCGGCCACTTCGTGGGCCGTGAGACAGCGGTCGGCCGTCACGTCGCCCACCCGCGTGCGCCGCAGCGAGCGCAGGTGCGCTCCGGATTCCAGCGCCTGCCCTATGTCGCGTGCCAACCCGCGGATGTAGGTGCCCTTGCTGCACGTCACGTCCACCGTGATGCACTCGGGCGAGAACGATTTCAGTTCCAGACGCTCGATGCGCAGTTGCTTGGGCCGCAGGTCCACGGCCTCGCCGTTGCGCGCCAGTTCGTAGGCCCGGACCCCTTCGATCTTGCAGGCCGAATAGGCCGGGGGAACCTGCTCGATGGTGCCGCGGAAGCGCGCCAGCACTTCCTCCACCTTATCGCGCGTGATATGCGCCGTGGGGTATGTGGCGTCCACTTCCGTCTCGAGGTCGAACGACGGCGTCGTGGCGCCCAGCGCTATCTCGGCCGTATAGTCCTTCTCGCCCCCTTGCAGTTCTTCGATGCGCTTGGTGGCGCGCCCGGTGCAGACTATCATCACGCCCGTGGCCAGGGG
>CAJJOO010000403.1 GCA_905193395.1 uncultured Porphyromonadaceae bacterium | reverse complement strand
AGGCCATGAACAGCCCCGCCAGCACCACGGCCATCAGCGAGTGTTCGGGTCGGAAGCCCACGAACAGGCCGGTGACCACGAGCCACACGGCCAGGCAGGTGACCAGTATCAGTGTCTGCCGCGCCGGCGGCAGGGAGAAACATGCTTTATGCCTGTTCATTTATCGGCGCGTGTCAGTTCACGGCGGCAGTGTGCCAGGCGCATGAAAGCGGTGATGTTTGCAAAGACGGCTATGATGCCGGTGGCAACCTCCAGGATGATGATTGCCGCCTGTCCGTTGCCTGCCATGCCGGTGATACCGGCGGCCAGGGCGCCGACGCTGGTTACCACCACACGTTCGGGACGCTGCATGAATCCTACCTTACATTCGATTCCGAGGCCTTCGGCGCGTGCGCGTACATAACTTACCATCACCGAACCCACAAGGGCCACGAAGGCAATCAGCGCGCCTAAGGGCTGCTCTATCATCATCATGTAGTAGGCAATACCGCCCAGCGTGAGCAATTCGCAGTAGCGGTCGAGTGTCGAGTCGTAGAGGGCGCCGTAGCGGCTGGCCATATTGCCCAGACGTGCCACCTGGCCGTCGAGCATGTCGAAAAGCGAGAACAGGATAATCACCGCACCGGCCAGGGTGACGAGACCCCAGTGGTAATTGAAGGTCTCGATTACGGTGCCGGCCACGATGGCCGTTCCTTCGGACATAAGCCCGGCGGCCACAAAGATGCCGGCGGCGGCGATGTTGCCCAGCAGCCCGATGGTGGTGACGGTGTTGGGCGTCATGCCGGCCTTTATCATGCCGTGGACCATGGGGTTGATGATTCGGTAGATTCCTTGTTGCAGGGCGTCGCGCAGACGCTTGAATGTGCTGTTGGATTGCATGTTATTTTGTTGAAGTTCTATGTTGGTCCGACGCGTGGCGGCGCGGCAGGAAAAGGTTGACGAAGGCTACGGCATAGAAGTCGAAGGCCATGGGACGGTAGACGAAGTTGCGCTGCAGCACGAAATTCCAGCCAAGCGACACCGCCAGCGAAGCCAGCAGGCGTGCAGCGGCGAAGATGCCGTCAGGCTTGAAGCCAAGCGACTGCAGCCAGGTCCACTGCGACAGCAGCGTGGCCAGACCCGTAGTGCCGTACATGTTCAGCAACAGGCTGCCTGTCCATACCATGGCATATTTCACGGCCACCGATTTCACCGACTGCCCCTTGGCATGGAAGGTGAAACGATAGTTGATGCAGCAGTTGACGATGCCGCCCGCCACAGCGCCGACGGCAACCGACAGGTTCGAGCGGTAGAAGGGATCAAGGGCCGCGAACACCCATGCGAAGAACACCATACTGGTGCCCAGGTCGACCCACGAGGCAATCTGCGACGAAATGGACGAGCGGATGAAGGTGAACCATCCGCCGCTGTGCATCACGCGGTCAATCAGTGTATCGAGCCATTCCGGTTTCATATCAGTCGGAGGATCAGCAGGATGATGGCGCCATAGATGCCGGCCAGAATATCGTCGGCCATCACGCCGCGGCCGCCCGGCAGGGCTTCCATGCGGCGAACGCCCAGGGGTTTGACAATATCGAAAAAGCGGAACAGAGCCAGCGACAGGGCCACCCAGCCCCAGGTGCTCCACTGTCCCAGCGTCCCGGCGCAGGCCACAAGGGGAGACAGCGGCAGCATGGTGATCCACTGGCCCACGGTCTCGTCCATCACCACGCGCGAGGGGTCGTGACCCCAGTATTTTTCGCAGCAGTCTGC
>CAJJOO010000402.1 GCA_905193395.1 uncultured Porphyromonadaceae bacterium | reverse complement strand
GCCGGAAGCACCTGGCCGGCCGATGAAGACGTGCTGATTCCCGAACTTCAGCGCCTCGGAAACGTCAAGGCAATCATCGCCCCGCACGAATTCGACGACCGGCGCCTGGAAAAACTGCTGCAACGCTGCGGCAAAGGCGCATGCCTGCTGTCGCGCCTGGGCCGCGACGGCAACGACCCGGCGAAATGCCGCACGGTGATTGTCGACTGCTTCGGCCTGCTCAGCACACTGTACCGCTGCGCATCGGTGGCATACGTGGGCGGAGGCTTCGGCACCGGAATCCACAATATCAGCGAGGCGGCCGTCTACGGCGTTCCCGTTATTTTCGGTCCGAAGCACCAAAAATTCCGCGAGGCCGCTGGCCTGGCCGCGGCCGGCGGAGGATTCGAGGTGACTGACCGCGAAAGCATCGGCAAGGTGCTTGACACCCTTATCTCCGACAAGACCGCCCTGGCCGGCGCCGGACGTGCCGCAGGTGCATACATCAGCCGCAATATCGGAGCGACCGATATAATCTTCAAAGACTTATTCACCTCCTCAAAATAACCGAAAATGATAAAGACCGGCCTGTATCTCGACCAATCCGACACCGTCTATATCCAGCCTCTGCTGCGACTGCTGATATTCCATCCCGACATCGAAATCAAATGGATTGCCGGCCCCGGAATCAACGACGAGACCCTGCCGCGGCTGTTCGAGCGTCTGCTGGGCGATTTCAAGGGCTATCCGGCCACGGCGCCGTCGTTCGACGACATCGACCTCTATATCGGCCCGGCAGGTTCGGGCATAGGCCGGGCCATGCACACCTCGGAAAGCATGAAAGCCATTATCACCGGCGACCACGGGGCGGCAACCTTCGCCGACGCCGTCACGGCCGTCTGCGAATACAACCGCAAGGCCCTGGTCCGCGGCACCCGCGTAGCCTACGTACCCGACACGGTGACGATGCTCGGCGCCCTGGCACTGATGCCCGCGGCGCGCAACCTGTTGCTGAACACCGTAGTCACCGGAACGATGATGCTGCCCTCGGGCGGCTCGGCCGCACGCATCGGCACCGGACGACTTCCCGCCGAAGCCTTTGACACCCTGCGCAATGAAATCCTTATGCCTCTCCAGGCCAGTTTCAGCGCTCCGATGACCGTATATCCTATCTACACCGCCGAACCGACAGCCGCCGGCGCACTGCTCACATTCGACTGCCGCATGCCCGCCGCCGAACTCGAGACCATCTACCGCGATTTCTACGGCGACCACCGCCACATGGTCATCATTCCGGCACCCCTGAGCGCGGAAATGGTGAGCGGCCTCAACAAGACCGTGCTCTGCGTCGACAACGACGGCAACGGCCATGCCTCGGTGGCCCTGATGTTCGACCCCACAATGAAAGCCGGCGCCGGAAACATCGTCCACACCCTCAACCTGATGTTCGGCCTCCACGAACTAACCGGATTCGGAGCATGAGCGCCTGGGCAACGGTGGCACTGCTGGTGGTGTCAAACATATTCATGACCTTTGCCTGGTACGGGCACCTGAAACTCCAGAACATGAAGATCATCACCGCCGACACTCCGCTGTATGTGGTAATACTGATTTCGTGGCTCATAGCCCTGGCAGAATACACCCTTATGGTGCCGGCCAACCGATACGGTTTCCACGGCAACGGCGGACCGTTCACGCTGCCACAACTCAAAGTGATGCAGGAGGCCATAACCCTGGTGGTTTTCACGCTGTTCACCGTGCTTTTCTTCAAGGACGAAGC
>CAJJOO010000401.1 GCA_905193395.1 uncultured Porphyromonadaceae bacterium | reverse complement strand
TTCCGGGAATCCACACCGACATGGGTGCGAATGCCATGGCCATGCGGTGGTCGCCGTGCGGGTCCATGACAGGCATTTCGGTCACGGGCACATTGTCGCCCTCCCAGCCAATCCAGTCATCGCCGGCCTCGAGGACTCGCCCCACTTTGCGAAGTTCAGTGACGAGCGCGTCCAGGCGGTCACATTCCTTATGGCGCAGGTTGCCTACCCGCGTGAATTTGAACGGTATTCCGGCCATTGCCGCCGTCACTGCCAGCACCGGCACCAGGTCGGGGAAATCGCCGGCGTCCAGGTCGAGGCGCGAATACAGGTCGGGAGTGGCCGAAAGTTCTACGCCTTCGTCGGTAAATTCGGTCACAACGCCGATGCGGTCGCCGATTTTTGCCAGGATGCTGTCGCCTTGCAGGCTGTGCTCTTTCAGCCCCGGCAGTGTGAACCAGCCTGCACTCAGGGCCGCGGTCTCGTACCAGAACGCGGCGGCGCTCCAGTCAGGTTCAGCCTCGCAGACGGCGGCGCCATAAGGGGTTGCGGCCACATGAACTTCGTAGCCCTCGATGTCGGCCTCCACATGGCGGGCGCGCATCATCGCCAGGGTCATTCTCAGGTAGGGCAGCGAGGCAATCTCGCCTCCGAGGTCTATAATCAGCGGAGCGGCCATCAGCGGGCCGGCCATGGCCAGCGCCGAAGCAAACTGCGAACTGGCCGAGGCGTCCAGGGCCACGCGACCGCCGGCCAGTTGCCGGCCGGTGATTATCAGCGGCATGCAGCCTTCGGCCGCGGCATAGCGGATGTCGGCGCCGAGTGCGCGCAGGGCCTCGACCAGCGGCGCCACCGGACGGGCGTTAAGCCGTGCCGTGCCGCCAATGGTGACGGAGGTGCCGGGGGTGGCGGCGTAATATGCCGTCAGGAAACGGGCTGCCGTACCGCACGCGCCCATGTCTATGTCGCCGTCCGTGCGCGACAGGGCCACGGCCAGCACACGCGTGTCCTCGCAGTCGGGAATCCTGGCAATGTCCGGGGCGGCGGCGCTCCGGCTCATGGCGTTCATCACCAGCATGCGCGCGGCAATGCTTTTGCTCAGAGGCAACCGCGTGACGGTTGTCTCGGGTATTTCATCGGGAGGAAATATTCTATAGTCCATTGCTTCAAAGAGTCTTGACTGCCGCCTCGATGTGCTCCATGGCCTGGCGCAGCACGCAGCGCGGCGTGCCTACGTTCAGGCGCACGAATCCTTCGCCCTGACGACCGAACATCGAGCCGTCGTTCAGCGCCAGTCCGGCTTTTTTGACGAATGTGTCGACGAGCTCTTTTTGTGAGAGTCCGAGCTTGCGGCAGTCGAGCCAAATCAGGAAAGAAGCCTGCGGCCTTACCGGGATGATGTCGGGCATGTGCTCGGCGCAAAATTGCTCAACGGCCTCGACGTTGCCTTCAAGATACGAGAGCATTTCTTCGAGCCACGGTTCGCCATAATTGTAAGCGGCTTCGGTGCCTATCGTCGCGGTAAATCCCGGAACGGAAAATTCGTTGGCTTCCATCCACTGATAGAACGGTTTGCGTATTTCGTCGTTGGGAATGTACATCCATGAGCTTGCCAGTCCGGCTATGTTGAACGTTTTTGATGGAGCGCCAAACGATATCGATACGGCGGCAGCGTCGTCGCTGACGGAGGCAAACGGAATGTGCTTTTTGCCAAACAGCATCAGGTCGCCATGTATCTCGTCGGAAATCACCAATACTCCGTAACGGCGCGCGAGCGAAGCTACC
>CAJJOO010000400.1 GCA_905193395.1 uncultured Porphyromonadaceae bacterium | reverse complement strand
CGCGAGGACCGCAAGATGAGCCTCGGTATCAAGCAACTGAAAAACGATCCCTGGGAAAATATCGAAGTGAAGTATCCCGTAGGCAGCCGTCACAAGGCCCGCGTGCGCAACTTCACCAACTTCGGCGTGTTTGTTGAAATCGAAGAAGGTGTTGACGGCCTTATTCATATCAGCGACCTGTCGTGGACCAAGAAAATCAAACACCCCAGCGAATTCACCCAGGTCGGCAACGACATCGAGGTCGAAGTGCTGGCCATCGACAAGGACAACCGTCGTCTGTCGCTGGGTCACAAGCAACTCGAAGAAAATCCCTGGGATGTATTCGAGACCATCTTCACCGTCGGCTCGGTACACGAAGGTACCATCATCGAGATGCTGGACCGCGGCGCTGTCGTTGCTCTGCCCTACGGCGTAGAAGGCTTCGCAACTCCCAAGCACCTTGTCAAGGAAGACGGCTCGCAGGCCAAGGTTGACGAAAAACTCAACTTCAAGGTCATCGAGTTCAATAAGGATGCCAAGCGCATCATCCTGTCGCACAGCCGCATCTTCGAAGATGAAGCCCGTGCCGAGAAGCAGGCAGAACGCAAGGCCAAGCGTCAGCCCCGTCAGCCCCGCGAGGAGGCTCCCGCCCAGACCACTCCCATCGAGAAGACAACCCTCGGCGACCTCGAGGCACTTGCCGCTCTGAAGGAGAAACTTTCCGGCAAATAATCTATAATATAGATACTTGCAGCGACCGTTGCCCACCCGGGCGACGGTCGCTTTTTTGCGTCCTGTCGTTGTATTGTAGCAGCAAATAATTTAAAGTTGGTATAGCAAAACTGCAAAACGTAGGGCTGCTCCGCGGAGCAGCCGGCATTATGGCATTGTCCGCTCGTATGGCGTTGATTGGCGGCGGATGCACGGGCGTGCATCCCTACGGGTGTTTGGAATAGGTGTTGGGGGCCCGCACGGCCGCTGAAATCCTCAAAAAGATTGTCTCGCTGTTTGAGGAACTCGAAGAACATCCAAAAATGAAGTGAGTGTAAAAGATATAAAAAAACCGTGGGCGCGATGTCGTGCCCACGGTTTTGTTTCTGATGCTGTGAGGTCAGCGGATGCTTACTTTTGAAACGTTCCGGCCTTCCTTGCGGATGTAGATTCCTGGTGCTGTCGGGCGCGGAATAGACAGGCCCTGAAGGTTGAACCATTCCACGGGAGTCTCGGATGCGGGCGTCTCGATTGATACGGCACTCTTCATATCGTCCCACAGCCTCATGCCCCCATGTCGTTCGTAGATGATTTCTCCATCCTTGTCGGTGACGTAACGAAGTATCGGGTAAACAATCGCTCCGGGTGCTGAAAAGTCTGATGGACATGGAGTTAGGAAGAATTCTAAATACTCGTTTTCGTCATAGGTGCCAATTCCCTCCACTACAAAATATTCATGGCTGAATCTTATGTCACTATACTCTCTCCTTTCGTTGTAGGAGAATCCGTGCGACTCAATAGTTCTGCGTCCGATTACTCGGCTTGTTAATGGTTCGGCTTGCGTACCAATAGTTACCGTTTCGCCCTTTTCGTTGAAATCGTATATCACCGTTTCGCAGGGGAACTGATCCTGATTTTCAAAGCAGAAATACCAGCATGATGAATGTGCCATCCATTCCTCAACTGGTTCAAATCCGCAATGATAATCATATCTTGGTACAGTCCATACATATACACGGCCCTTTTCTTCTCTTATATAGCAAACGGGATAGACAGTGTCATCATATACTGGATTAT
>CAJJOO010000399.1 GCA_905193395.1 uncultured Porphyromonadaceae bacterium | reverse complement strand
CATTGCAAGAAATGTGATAATGATTGGTTTATTATCTAATGTGGAGATACCGTGAGGCATCTCCACATTAGGTATATGGCCATGTCGATGCCGCTACGGCCTCCGCACGCCCCCGGTTCAGCCCGGGGTGACGGTGCCCCGCAGACGCAGTGTCAGGCGCCGCGACGACGAGGCCTTCGCCCCGCGGTAGCGCACCTTGATATCCTTGTTCACCGAACCGACCTGCCCCTTCGGATTGAAGGTGATGGAGATGGCGGCCGACTGTCCCGGCGCCACCGGCTTGGTGGGATAAATGGTCTTGGTGCAGCCGCAGCCGGCCGAAACGGAGATCACGGCCACCGGTTCGGAGCCTGTGTTCACAAACTTATAGTCGTGCTTCACGGCCGGCGAAGACTCGCTGATGGTACCGAAATCGAAACTCTCGGATTCGAATTTCAGCAGGTGCGGTGCGGCTGCCGCCGTCAGTACTATCAGGGCCACAAAGAGGACCACCGTGGCGCTTATTCGTGATTTAATCGCTGTATTTTTCATATTCATGGAGTTCTTTGCATATAAATCGCAGCCGAGGGCCTCAGCGCGTCCGGAAATAGCGGTCCAGGACGTCGCGGGCCGCCAGGAAGGGGCTGCGGCGGTTGGCCTGCACCTCGGCGTCCAGCGCCGTCAGGCGCGTCGATATGTCCGGGTCGTTGTAAAAGTGCGATTTCAGTTGCTCGTCGATGGTCTCGTACATCCAGTATCGGGCCTGCAGGCGGCGCCGGCGGTCGAAATAGCCGTTCTCGCGCACGAAGTCGAAATAGCGGTCCACCATGTTCCACACCTCGTCGATGCCCAGTTCGTAATAGCCCGAATAGCACAGCACCTCCGGCTTCCAGCCCGACGGTGTGGGTGGGAACAGGTGCAGGGCGTTGCGGAACTGCGTCTGGGCCAGTTGCGCGCGCTGCACGTTGTCGCCGTCGGCCTTGTTTATGACGATGCCGTCGGCCATCTCCATGATGCCGC
Organism: uncultured Porphyromonadaceae bacterium; assembly: GCA_905193395.1. Classification (GTDB taxonomy): domain Bacteria; phylum Bacteroidota; class Bacteroidia; order Bacteroidales; family Muribaculaceae; genus CAG-873. The sequence continues at coordinate 782 of CAJJOO010000399.1, read as the reverse complement.
GTTTGATGCCTTGCAGTTCGTCGCCTGTGCCCGCCAGTTGGATCAGCAGGAAGAAATCGACCATCGAATGAACGGCCGTCTCGCTCTGGCCCACGCCCACGGTCTCGACGAAGATGTTGTTGAAGCCGGCGGCCTCGCACAGCACAATCGTCTCGCGCGTCTTGCGGGCCACGCCGCCCAGGCTGCCCGCCGACGGGCTGGGGCGGATGAATGCGCCCGGGTGAACCGACAGTTTCTCCATCCTGGTCTTGTCACCGAGAATCGAGCCGCGGGTCACCTCGCTCGAGGGGTCGATGGCCAGCACGGCCAGCCGCGCCCCGGGCTGCTTCAGCACATGCAGGCCGAAAACGTCGATACTGGTGCTTTTGCCTGCGCCGGGCACGCCCGTGATGCCGATTCGCCGCGAGTTGCCCGAATGGGGCAGGCATTTCTCAATCACTTCCTGTGCCAGGGCATAATGCTCCGGCGCCGTCGATTCTATCAGGGTCACGGCCCGGGCCAGCATCGTCGTGTCGCCGCGCAGGATGCCCTCCACCATCTCGCCGACGGTGGGCAGAGGTTTGCGGCGCCCGCGCCGTTGCAGGTAGGGGTTCACTACCGGCGGCTGGGCTACGCCGGCGTTGACGGTGAGCCCGGCAAATCGGGTATCGTTCTCGGGATGTTCCATAGGTGTTGTCTTTATAAAGCGCGGAATGCCGGAAAAGGGAGCGCCCTCGTCCGGCATCCGGTATTTCGGAATGGCATCAGAACGGCAGGTCCTCGGTGCCGGCGGGGTCTACATA
>CAJJOO010000398.1 GCA_905193395.1 uncultured Porphyromonadaceae bacterium | reverse complement strand
CCAGTTCTGGTCGAAAGCCTCCTTTATAAATTCCTGCTCCCTGCCGCTCATATGCGCCAGACAAAGCAAAATACGTTCTGTTGCCATATTTTCAGATTAATTCGTTATCATATTTCATTCTGCGGCCCAGTACGGTGCAGAAAATCATTTCAATATCCTTGATGAACGAGTAGTTGTGGAGGTAATAGAGATTTATCCGCACCTTGTCCGGGAAAATCACCTCGTCGTTATACTCCTGAGGGTCCGGCTGCCGGGCCAGTAGGTCCTCCTCGTCGCGGTATTTCAGCGAAGCCGGCCCCGTGATGCCCGGGCGGAGTTTCAGGACCTCACGGTCCTCGCCCTTCAACTGGTCGGCATAGCCGGGCACATCGGGACGCGGGCCGACGAAACTCATGTCGCCGATAAGCACATTCCACAGTTCGGGCAGTTCATCCAGTTTGTAATGGCGCAGTTTGGCGCCGAGCGGAGTAATGCGGCTCTCTCCCGCCACGGACACCGACGACCCGCCGTGGCCCACGGTCATGGAGCGGAACTTGTACATGGTGAACAGGCGGCCATTTCGACCGACACGTTTCTGCCTGAAAATCACCGGTCCGCCGGGCATTTTGACGCGAATCATCACTGCCACGACCAGCAACACCGGCCACAGCACCAACAACCCCACCAACGCCATCAACCTGTCAAAAATGAATTTTATAAACATATAGTTTAGAAAAGATATTTTTCGTCTGAGCGGTCTGAATAATCATGTAGATTCAGGTCCCAGGTTGAGGCATGCTGCTCGTATTTTATTCTTTCGGGCGAAGGCGCCCTCATATAGTCACCAAATCGTGCCGAGAGGAAATTTTCGAGACCTGCAGCCACATTAAGTTCAATTGTTTCAAATGGCACACGTTTAGATTTCGCAAAGTCAGAGTATAGATATTTCCCGTTTTTGAATAACGCTTTCCCCAGAAAGTTGCAGAAATATTCGGTCTTCTGATTGCGCCAACGATAAACCTGTCTCAAGCCAAAATCCAGTAAACAACGCTTAGGCAAGACCTTTGCGGACTTAACTATTAAGCCGGCAACGCCGCCGCGGCGATTATAGGGTTTGTTGGCCAGACCCTTTACTATAAGATATTTGGCCCAGAAATACTGCCAACGCTGATGCCATAGATTATCAGGGCATGTATGAAGAATAAAGATGTCCACATAAACTCCATGATGGATTTTCCATCCTTTGACCATCTCTTCTTCATAATATGAGTTATTGAGCCTAATTTTAGCAGTTATTAATCTGCCATTGGAAGCCCCCAATTCCTGCAATGCATATTTTTCTTTGTCGCCATGTTGAATAAACACTTCTCGAAACTTCTCATATTCAGAAGGTGTCATGAAAATATCGAGGTCATCATCCCAGGGGATGAATCCGCCATGTCGTTTCGCGCCCAGAGCGGAACCACCCATCAGACGGTAATTTATGCCATACGTACTACATAATTTATCTATGTATTGTGCAATATTCAGGATTACGTTCTGAAGATTCTTCAGCCCGTAAGAATCCTCGGTGTCTTTCCGCATTAAATCATTCATAGCGCATCTTTTTATCCATAATTTTTCTGATTATCCGACGTAAAAAGCCGGGCATCCCGTAGTATAGGTCAAAAACCCACTGCTTCTTTGACACAAGGTGCGTTTTGACAACTTCGTCGAATGAGTTATTTGCCAAATGATGAAACAATTCGGCACGCGTAGAGTCCAACAGCAAATGCAAAGTTAGCAAACGAGTTTGAAGAAACGAGCT
>CAJJOO010000397.1 GCA_905193395.1 uncultured Porphyromonadaceae bacterium | reverse complement strand
TGATACTTGCCCCGACGGGGATTGCGGCCGTGAATGCCGGAGGCCAGACGCTTCATTCTTTCTTTCATATTCCTCTGAAACCCTTGCTGCACGACGATCCCGAGTTTGCCGAGCGGCAACTGTCGAAGCGCATGAAGTACAGCAGCCGGTTCATAAAGTTGTTGCGGAGTCTCGACCTGATTGTGATAGACGAGATTTCGATGGTGCGGGCGGATATCATTGATTTCATCGACAAGATTCTGCGGCATTTCTGCGGCAACAACCGCCAGCCTTTTGCCGGAAAACAGATTCTGATGGTGGGCGATGTGTACCAACTGGAGCCTGTGGTGCAGCCCGACACGCACCGCATCCTGCAACGCGATTATTCGTGCTTCTACTTTTTCGGGGCGCGTGTTTTCCGCGATTTCACCCTTGTGCCGATTGAATTGAAAAAGGTGTACCGGCAGACCGACCCTGCGTTCATCGGCCTGCTGGACCGCGTGCGTTCGGGACGCCCCGATGCAGCGGACCTGGCGGCAATCAATTCGCGGGTTGTGAGCGAGGGCGACGATAAGACCGCCGGCGACGAGGATATGGCGATGGTCATAGCCGCGCGTCGCGACACGGCGGCGTATATCAACGAGACGCGGCTGGCTGAAATCGAAGGCGAGCCTACGGAGTATGAGGCTGAGGTTTCCGGCGATTTCCCCGAGACGTCGTTTCCCACCGACCGCACGCTGCGTCTGAAAGTGGGCGCGCAGGTGGTATTCATCCGCAATGACCCGGAGCGGCGCTGGGTCAACGGCAGCATAGGCCGCGTGGCCGCGCTGCGCCCCGGCGAGGTGGACGTGTCGCTGGAAGACGGCGAGACGCACACCGTGGGCATCGAAGGCTGGGACAACATCACTTATAAATATAACGAGGAAAAGAAGTCGGTCGAGGAAGAGGTGAAGGGCAGTTTCCGTCAGTTGCCCCTCAGGCTGGCCTGGGCGCTGACCATCCACAAGAGCCAGGGTCTGACGTTCTCGAAAATCGTGATAGATGTGGCCGGCGGAGCGTTTGCAGGCGGACAGAGTTATGTGGCCCTGAGCCGCTGCACGTCGCTGGAAGGCATCAGCATGGCATCCCCGATGCGCCGCAGTGACATCTATGTGAATCCCGACGTGGCGAGGTTCTCGACGGCGTTCAACAATCCGGGACTGGTGCTCGCCGCCATGAAATCGGCGCGTGCCGACAGTCTGTATGCACAGACGGCCCGTGATTTTGACAGCGGCAACTATACGGAGGCTGTGGCGTCGCTGGCCGAGGCCGTGGACTGCCGCAATGAACTCAATTCGCCTGTTTTCAAGCGTGCCGCGGCGATGAAACTTTACGGCCTGGCGCAGAACATGCGGCGGGTCGAGGCGTTGGAAGCCGAAATCGAAATCTACAAGGCCGTGTTGCAGGACCTGGCAATGGAATATGTGGCGATGGGCAACGAGTGCCTGGCCGACGGCTGGGACACGACCCCGGCGATGGCCAATTACAACAAGGCGCTGCGGCTGGTGCCCGAACTGTACGAGGCACGCATTGGTCGCGGCAAGGCTTTCCTGGCGGCCGGCGACGCCGAGGCTGCCATTGACGAATGGGAGGCGGCGGCCCGCGAGCCCGACCGCTATGACGCGCAGTATCAACTCGGCTCGTACTACCTGGGCCGCGGCGACCATGAGACGGCCCTGGAATGGCTGTTGCGAGCCGCGAAGATAGCAGAAACCGACCCGACAGTGGAAGATGCGGTGGCTGATGCCTACGAAGCGGCGGGCGACACGC
>CAJJOO010000396.1 GCA_905193395.1 uncultured Porphyromonadaceae bacterium | reverse complement strand
ACAAGTTTCGAAGCGGGGAGCGACACGGTGCCGTTGCAGCGCAGCGAGCCCACCTCGGTGCCGTTGTTATAGAGTTTGCACGAGCGGGCGGCGCAGTCGATTACGGCCACCAGGTTGTTCCACTGATAGGTGGGCAGCGGGGTGTCGACATTTATGGTCACGGGCCAGCCGCCGATAAATGTCTTGAACGAGTATTTGCCGTTGAAGCCGATGAAGAATCCGAAACCGGTTTTGGCGGTTTCGTCAAGGCACGAGGCGATAGCCACCTGCTGCGGGGTGTCTGTGTCGATCTGCACGATTGGATAGGACTCCACGGCGGTCCACAGCGAGATGGTCATCTTCTGTGAACCGGCAGGAATCACGTTGCCCAGGCCGGCCTCGACCCACGAGGTGTAGCCGTCCAGCCGCAGAGCGTTGCCGACGGCACCGGGGACGTTCTCGGGCGTGAAATGACCCTGAACGGCATAGCGCAATCCGCTGACTTTCTCGACAATCTGACCGCTGCGCACCTCGAAGTCGTAGTGTGCGACGACGTCGGCGTTAGCGGCGAGAGCCATTGCGGCCAGGGCAAAGGGGAGAATGTGTTTTGCTTTCATATTAACGGTATCGGATAAAAACGCAAAATTACCGCAATCCTGCCCCCGCGCCTACCGGCGCGGGGCATCGGACTGCGGAAACCTGTGAAATAATCTTATTTTACCACAATTTTACGTGCCTGAGTGCCACGACATTCAATGTAGATGCCGGCAGCCTGAGGTGCGTCGACGCGTACACCCTGGAGGTTGTAGTAAACAGCCTCGGCGTCGCTGTCGGCTGCCTCAACGCTTTCGACACCGCTGGCGTTCTTGGCCTGCAGATAGTTGATGCAGTTGCCGGTGAGAGCCTCGAGGTTGGCGTGATATGCGTTGCCGCCCTGGCGGGGCGACCATTCGCAGGCTGCAAGGCCGTTGGCGATGATTGTACCGGAAGTGGTGGTGGCGGAAGTTTCTTCGGGCAGGAATTCGATGATGCCGGCCACGGCATGGTCGATAACATGGCCCCACTGGCCCAGAACCACGGCATGGTTGTCGTTTTCGAACTTCTCTACGACGTTCTTGCCTTCGGAGGTATAGATGGAAGCGTAGGCGTTGAGGTCCCACATGCAGTTGTGGTCCTCGCGCCACATTTCGGTGCCGTTGCCGGTGCCTTCCATGGGATAGGTCTCCCAGCCGAAGGAAGTTGCGTCGACGCGCAGGTCCTTGTAGATGTCGTGGCCGCGGTGGTCATAGTACTGGGTGGGGTCGTATTCGGGAGCCTCGGGGCGGTTGAAGAGTTCGCCTACCTGGGCCTGGATTGTCCAAACGTCGGTTCCGGGGCCGCCTTCGCCGTCACCGTAGATGCCGGGGGCGAATTTGGCGTCGATGCGGCCGATGCGGGTGAGGATCTGGGTGGCCTGCTTGGTGAGGAGCAGACAGCCGCCCTTGTCTACATAGTCTGTGAGGGCCTTGATGAAGGCAGCGTCGGAGAATTCGGCGGGCAGATTACCGATGCCGATGCCCAGACGGTCGATGTGAATCCAGACTGCGGCGACCTTGGTGGGGTCGAGCAGGTCGGCGTGGCCGGGAGTGATTACCACACCGTCGGGATATGCTCCGGTGAACCAGGATGCGGCAGCGGCTTCCTGGAAATTGTCGATTGAATTAACGTCGTTGTAACCGATAACGATACCGACATTGCCGGCGGCCATGGCCGATGCTGCGGCGCAGACGGCGGCGGCAAGTGTCATCATGAATTTTTTCATATCGTGAAA
>CAJJOO010000395.1 GCA_905193395.1 uncultured Porphyromonadaceae bacterium | reverse complement strand
TTGGGCCAATTGGCCCAATTTGATTAATTAGTCGGGGTGGCGTTCAGAACTGGAAATAAATGAAGGGCATGACGGTTTCGCTGCGGAGTTCGATTACCGCCTGGACCGTGATGAGGAATATCAGCAGTTTGGCCGCCCAGGGCGAGGTGACAAACCATGCCGCCATGCGGTCGGCAAATCGGGTGGGGAGTGCGTGTGCAGTGACGATTACTATCATAAGTATAAGCCACAACATCCGCGCCGATGCGAAAGGAATGGCATAACTCAGCGAAAAATTCCGGAACACCGAGGCCAGAATCGTCCCGGCGTCGGCAAATGTGTCGGCGCGGAAAAACACCCACATCGCCGCCACGAACGTCATCGTGACGGCCCATGACAAGGCGCGGACAATCCAGGAATTGCCCAGGCGGCCGAGATATGGCTTTCCGGCCTTGTGGACGGCCAGTCCGGCGCCGTGCATCGCGCCCCAGAACACGAATTTCCATGCCGCACCGTGCCACAGACCGCCGATAAGCATGGTGGCGAAATTGTTGATATAGGTGCGCGCCGTGCCGTGGCGGTTGCCGCCCAGAGGGATGTAGATATAGTCGCGCAGCCAGGTCGACAGCGAAATGTGCCAACGGCGCCAGAAGTCGGTGAGATTCTGCGACTTATAGGGGAAGTTGAAGTTCTTTGCCAGTTGGAAACCCATTATCAGCGCCAGGCCGATGGCCATGTCGGAATAGCCCGAGAAATCGCAGTAAATCTGCATCGTGTAGCCGATGATGCCCATCAGCGTCTCGAAACCGGAGTATCCGCCGGGTGTCTGGAATATAAGGTCGTTGTACTGGGCTATGTAGTCGGCGATGATGGCTTTTTTCACCACGCCCAGGATTATCAGCCACAGGCCCATGGACATCTGGCGGCGTGTGGCATGGTTGCGCTTTTCCAGTTGCGGCAGGAAATAGTCGGCCCTGACGATGGGCCCGGCCACCAGTGCCGGGAAGAACGACAGAAAAAAAGCATATTCCAGCCAGGTCCGCGTGGGCGCCACGCGCCCCTTGTACACATCTATTATATAACTCACGCTCTGGAACGTGTAGAACGAGATTCCGACCGGAAGCACCAGGTCCAGGGGCTGGAAGTTGCCGCCTACCATCGCGTTGATGTTCCACAGAAAGAAGTTGGCATATTTGAAATATCCAAGTATGCCCAGCGAGGTGAGCAGCGACAGCGCCACGCACAGACGTCGTCCCGCGCGGCTTTCGATACGTACCATCAGTCGCGACAGTCCCCAGTCCACCAGCGACGTGGCCGCGAGCAGCCCCACGAACCATCCGCTTGATTTGTAATAGAAAAACAGGCTGAACAGCAGCGTGAACACAATCATCTGCCATTTCCGCTCGCGCACCATGGCGTAGAGGGGCAGAAAGACCAGGAATAAGGCCCAGAACGTTCCGCTTGAAAACAGCATCGGCTCGCCGGGTGTGTAACTCAGCGACGCCATGATGTTGTGGATGATGTCAGCGGCTGCCATTACCTGTGTTTTCGGTTACTGTTCGCCGGGCTGATGGATAAATATGCGGGCCGGGCGGGCGGTGCGGGCGTGAGGCACGTCCATCCGGAAGGGATGAGCCACGTGGGCCGGCATCCAGCGCATCACCGAGTCGAGCCACACGATTGCCGACGAGCGGGTGGGGTGGGCGCCGTCCGAGGCGCGGTCGAAGTGCATGCCGTCGCTCAGGAAAAACGACCCCGGCGCGGCGTTTTTTGCTATGAGACGGTTGATTCCGGTATCGGGTTTCCAGTTCGGAG
>CAJJOO010000394.1 GCA_905193395.1 uncultured Porphyromonadaceae bacterium | reverse complement strand
AAACGTCTATCCCATGACCGATTCCTGGGCCCCCGTCGAAATCATGGTGCCCGCCGAACTGGCCGACGAAGCCCGCAAGTTGCTGAAACTCGACTGAAACTCAACATCCCGGGGGGTTGAGATGTTATATTAGAAACCGTAATTTTTCATGCGGCTATTCCGGAGAAAAAAGCAAACTAATATAACTTATCCTAAAAACTCAATCCCATCCCTATGGACAGTTCAATCATCAAGCCCTACAACGACGCACTGAGCGCACGCCGGGCACAACTCCAGGGCGAGGTGTCCCGCGGCTTCCAGGCAATTGCCATTCCGGCCGGAATCGGCTCATACGAGTCGAAACAGTCGACTTTTCTCAGCAAATCGGCCATCGTGTTTCTGGTTCTCGGAGCCGCAGCCCTGATTTTAGGCATCATCATCGGCAACATGGGCGTCATCGCCGCTGCGGCGACTTCGCTCCTCAGTAGCGGATATCTGTGGATGAAAGACCTCCAGGCCCGCAAGGCCATGGCTTTTGAATCCCTGTCCGACAAGGTCTACGGCTCCGTGGCCGACATCGCCGCCAAAGCCGAAGCCGACTGGAAACAGTTCACTTCCACCCAGGCCGACGGTCTCAAGACAGCCATCGTCGGCTCGTCCGACGCCGATGCCTCCAAAGTGGCCCTTATCGACTCGGTCGACACCATTCCGCAACTCTCCTTCGATCTCGGCAAGGTGAAAACCGACACTCAGGCCCTCGGCACAAAGGCCGACATCGACTCATACAGTCCCTATCTGGCATCGCTGCAAAGCCGCTTTGAGGACACAATCGCCTCCGCCGGCACCGCAACCCGGAACATCTACAACTCCCTGGCCAAATAACCCGCCCGGGCATTGCAACCCACAGCCACCACCCGACGGCCCGAAGCCGCCGGGCGGTGGTGTATATTGCCAATACTTTAATGCTCAAAAAATTGGCCGTGTGGATAAAAATTATTACTTTTGCGGTGCGTTTTGCGGCCCGTGACGAGCCGCTCGCGCCTACTTACTAAGTATACACATCTAATAAACTGATAATTATGAGTTTGAACATCATTGTGCTTGCCAAGCAGGTGCCCGACACCCGCAACGTAGGCAAAGATGCCATGAAGGAAGACGGCACAATCAACCGCGCCGCACTCCCCGCTATCTTTAACCCTGAAGACCTCAACGCACTCGAACAGGCCCTCAGGCTCAAGGATGCTAATCCCGGAAGCACCGTCACAGTTCTCACAATGGGTCTCCCCAAGGCTGCCGAAGTGATACGCGAAGCCATGTTCCGCGGTGCCGACGGCGGTATCGTCCTCACCGACCGCGCTCTCGGCGGCGCCGACACCCTGGCCACTTCCTACTCCCTGGCTCAGGCTGTCCGCAAGACCGGCAAATACGACATCATCCTCGGCGGCCGTCAGGCCATCGACGGCGACACCGCACAGGTCGGCCCCCAGATTGCCGAAAAACTCGGAATCCCCCAGGTCACCTACGCCGAAGAAATCGTTGACCTTCGCGACGGCAAGGTAACCGTACGCCGCCGCCTCGAACACGGCCTCGAAACCGTTGTGGCCCCCCTCCCCTGCGTCGTCACCGTCAACGGTTCCGCCCCCGAATGCCGTCCCCGCAACGCCAAGCGCATCATGAAATACAAATACGCCGTGTCGCCCAGCGAAAAGGCTGCCCTCAGCGCCGACCTCAACGCCCTCGTCGACGAACGTCCCTACCTCCAGTTAAAAGAATGGGGCGCCGCATTCGTCGAGGCCGACCCCGAACAGATCGGTTTCCCCGGC
>CAJJOO010000393.1 GCA_905193395.1 uncultured Porphyromonadaceae bacterium | reverse complement strand
TACCTGAGGCTCTTTGCCTTCGAGGACTGCGACGCAGGAATTGGTGGTTCCCAGGTCGATACCTATAATTTTTCCCATGATAGTTTGAGTTTTATGTATTATTGTTATATTATTCTTGCTCTGTTTCGGAGGTTTCTGTAGAATATAGAACAAAAGGCGTGCCAAAAAGTTTTGAGTGTGCGCAGTGACAGCCGGATGTGACAAAGTGTCACTATCGGTGCCGGAGCGAGGCGTGCCTGTTGCCGTTTCGGCGCAAAAAAAGCGGCCGTCCCGGTTTTGTGTCCGGGGCGGCCGCGGCGATATGGCCCGCGCTGACATTGCTGTAGGCGCGGATCCGTAAAAATGTTTCGGAGTTACGTTGTCAGCGTTGCGGGCCGGCCGGCAATGTCAATACAGTGTAAACAAGGGCGCGGATATCTTTTTCAACAGTGCCGACACTGCATGTCTCGTAGTATATCATATATGCTGTTTTGCGGCCGGCTGATGTGCGTGTCCAAAAACTGAATGGCAGATGTGAACCGTAGTATTGGCTGGCATATTTCTCATTACCATTGGGAATCAACAGCCCAGTGATTTGACATCCGATCTGGTAGATCTCGACTGCCTGATTCATCCAGGCCCGGGCCTGTTCTACAGTTGGTAGTTGGTCTCCGAATTTCTTCACAGCCTCTTTCCAAGTATATTCCCCGTCTTCATAATCGTATGCGAGAATGAAAGCCTGATCCCCATCATCGACGACAATCCCCACGACATCGGAATGAAAATCCATAATTTCTCTGTCGTAATACTGGAAATCACTTTTGTTGAAATAATAGTACTGCCCGTTGTGGCGGCAAGCGATGTCGAGATTGTGGGGTGTTTGATTGGCCGCGATCCACGGGTTGTGATGAACACTCTGGGCGTAGGATGTCATTACAAGGAAAAGGGATGCAATGACCATAAGAAATAATACTTTAGGTTTCATTTGTGGAGAAAGTTTGTGAAAAAAATGATATTGCTGTGGTATCAATAGCCGAAGATGTCTTCGGGTGTGAGGATTACCACGCGGCCAATCTTGCCGAGGGCTTCGAGGTCAAGGTCTTCGGTGTCGCCCAGGATGCCGTAGTGGTATACGCCGTCCTTGACGGTGGACTGCTGGAATTTGATTACATCGTCGAGGGTCATGCCATGAAGGGCGTCGTAGACAAGGTGGCGTTCCTCGGTGTCGAGGCCCAGACGGCGAGCCTGGATGTAGGCCCACGCGATGTCGTCCTTGATTACGCGTTCCGAGCGCATGCGGGCGTCGAGGGCCTGCTTGGCCAGGTCGAAGGCGGCCTGCGAACGGGGCATATCGTTGATGATGAGCAGGAAGGCGTCGATAGCGTCGAGCATTTTGTCGTTCTGCGTGGCAATCTGTGCGCGGTAGAGGTAGGGGCGTTTGAGTTGTGCGGGCTCGTTTTCAAAGGCGAAGGCGGAATAGGCCAGCGAGCGGCTTTCGCGCATTTCCTGGAATACGATGGAGTTCATCGAGCCGCCGAAATATTCGTTGTACATTTCGATGACGGGAGCCTTGGCGGGGTCGAACTCGCCGCCCTGGTTGGCGAACATCGACATGTAGAGTTGCTTGGCCTTATAGGGTGCAACATATATAACGGTCTCTTCGGGTTTGACATAGGTGAACACGTCGGTCTTGGGCACCTCTTTGAGAACGTCGGGCACGGGGTGTGTCGAGTTGATGAGGTCGAGGACGCTCTGTTCGGAAAGGTTGCCGTAGTAGATTACTTCCTGACGGTATTTGAACAGGTCGCGGACGGCTTCGACAATCTGTGCGGGGTC
>CAJJOO010000392.1 GCA_905193395.1 uncultured Porphyromonadaceae bacterium | reverse complement strand
GCCGTTTCCGGGGGCGCCCCGCTGTTTACTTGCTTCGGGCAGGGGGTCAGTCCTGATAGAGGAAGCGTTTTATCGACCGTTTGGGCGTCTTCTCAAACTCGGTCTCAAAAAGTTTTATGCCGGAAATCTGGCTGTACGATGGCAGTTCGGAGTTCAACGCTTTGATGTTGGCGTCCATCATCCCGCCGAAAGCCTTTGTGTCGATGCCGGCCTTTGACAGGGCTTCGAAGTCGGGATGCACCAGGGCCACCAGTTTGCCGCTGCGCTCTACCACCAGAGACTCGTTGACATAAGGCAGATTGTTGATTTTTTGCTCGATTTCCTCGGGATATATGTTCTGGCCCGAGGGCCCGAGAATCATGCTCTTGTCGCGTCCGCGGATGTAGAGGAAGCCGTCGCGGTCCATCTGGCAGATATCGCCGGTGTTCAGCCAGCCGTCTTTTAGGGCGGATTCGGTGGCTTCGGGATTCTTGTAGTATCCTTTCATCACGTTGGCGCCGCGTACCCACAGCACACCGGGTATCTTTTCCGGGTCGGGCGAGTCGATGCGTGCCTCCATGCGGTCCACAATCTTGCCGCACGAGCCGGGACGCTGTATGTCCCAGGGGGCGTAGGTCACCAGCGGGGCGCACTCGGTCATGCCGTAGCCCACTGTGAATGGAAAGTGGATGCGGCGCAGGAAAGTCTCGACGTCGGCGTTCAGTCCCGCGCCCCCGATAATCAGTTGCCGGAGATTGCCTCCGAAGGTTTCCAACAGGCGCTCGTTGATTTTGCCCAGCAGTTTGCTGTCGACCAACGGGATATGAAGCAGAATCTTCATCAGCGGCTTCTCGAGCATCGGGAATACGCGCGTCTTTATTATCTTCTCGATAATCAGCGGCACGGTGAGCACCAGTTTGGGCCGGACCGTGGCAAATGCTTCCATGATTACCTTGGGCGACGGCGTGCGCGTCAGGAAGAACAGGTGGCAGCCATGGCATATCATGTGAATCATCTCGAAGGCCAGGCCGAACATATGGGCCATCGGCAGCATGCACACGGCTCCGTCGCCGGGCTTGAGGAATTTTATGTTGTCCAGTGCGAAACGTATGTTGCTGTATACGTTTTCGTAAGTCAGCATCACGCCTTTCGAGAATCCCGTCGAGCCGCTGGTATAGTTGATGATTGCCATCGCCTCGGGGTCGGGGACTGCATAGACCACGTCGGCCGGGGTGAAACGTTCCGGATATCGCTCGCCGAAGATGCGGTTCAGAGTGGCGCGTGCCTCATCTATGCGTTTTGACCGCGACATCAGCAGCGAGAAATCCGCGATGTTCAGCGCCGCGCGAAGCGTCGGCAGTGAGTCGGAATCCAGATTTTCCCAGATGGAAGTATCGACGAAGAGCAATTTTGAATCCGAATGTGTCGCCAGATGGTGGATGTTGTCGGGCTTGAACTCATGGAGTATAGGGACTGCCACGGCACCGTATGTAAACGCCGCCAGGAAAGCGACGGCCCAGTGGGCGCTGTTGCGTCCGCACAATGCGATCTTGTCGTTCTTTTCAACACCGGCGCGCTCGAACAGCAGATGTAGTTTGGCGATTTTGCGCGCCACATCGCGATATTGGAAACTGACACCATGCAGGTCGCTGAGCGCCTCCATTTCCCAGTTCCGTCTTATCGAGTCCTGTATCAGGGTAACAATGGATTCTTGGGTTGATTCAGACATTGTTGATGTAAATCGTTTGTTTTATGTTGGTGATGACTGCAAAACTAATAAAAATAATTCGGAAACCACCCTTTTTGTTTAAAAAATGCAATTTTTTGTGTCGTGCCCGGACAGCGCCG
>CAJJOO010000391.1 GCA_905193395.1 uncultured Porphyromonadaceae bacterium | reverse complement strand
CATAAAACATAATCATTCCACTAACCTCCATAAAAAACATTGAATCATGAAAAAAGTAATTACTCTCATCGCAATAGCAATATTGGGATTAACGCAGACGGCAGAAGCCAAAATCGTCAACAGCCGCACCGTGGGAGAACGTACCAAAGCACCTACAATCTGGATTCTGCGCACGGGCCTCAGCCTGAACGGCGGTACAGGCAGCGCAATCAGCAACATCAAGGACGAATTCAAAAATTACGGAGACGGTTCGAAAGTAAGTTTCGGCTTTAAACCCGGTTACGAACTGTCGGTTGGGTTCAACCGTCCGTTCGGCAACACAAACTTCTACTGGGGCATGGAACTTGGCCTGGGCACCCGAGGCATCAAATACACCTCGGAAGACGGTCGCGACGGCGACTGGATTGAAAACGGGCACAAGAGCCTCCTGGCCTGGAACTTCAAATACTCACCCTTCACATTCGGTTACAAATACAACATCAACGAATCGATTGCCCTGGACGCACATCTGGGAGCATACGTGAGCCTTGACTTCGCAGGCAAAGGCAAGAGTTACTGGGACGGAATTGAAGACGGCGATCCCTTCAAGGATGAAGAGGAATCCGAAAACATAGGCAAGGACCAACTGGAGCACTACAAACGCTTTGACTGCGGCCTGCAGGTGGGGCTGGGCGTATGGTACAAACGCTTCAATTTCGACATCACCTATCAGCGCGGCTTCATGAACGCCTACGATTTCTCCTATCAGAGCCAATGGGACATTGACGATGATTCGAAAATCTGCACAAGCAACATCATGTTCCGCGTAGGCATGTCGTTCTGATATGAAAAACCGTATAGCCACAATTGCGACAGCCATAGCCATCTGCTGGCCGGGAATTTCGGCAGCGACACCCGAGGCGCAGACGGCCCAATACACCTCGTATCCTGAAATAATCGAGGGAGTCAGGATTTATATGCCCTCGTTCGAGAACAACCGGGCCCTGATTTCCGACCTGAGCGATTTTCCGGGCCTGTCGCAACAGCGCATCTTTGCAAACGCACTGCTCGCAGCCAGGCAGGGGTTCGAAGGCGACAGCGAGGATTTCGAGTATGTCGACTTCTCAAATTTCAAGATGCGAATCAAAATCGAGGCCGTGGATGAAAGCCGCAATGCCACATACCGCTATACGCTTGCCATACAGGCGGCCGACGAAATTCTGTCGTTTGAAGTGTTCGACATGACAATCAGTTACCGGGAAAGAGGTGTCATACCGCGTACCCAGCGGATTGAGAAGATGAATCCTGCCGACAACGAGCGCCATAAGAACCTGATAACCGGGCTATTGTTCAATATTTCAAGTCTGATTAAACAGATGGCGGAATCTATCGCAGCCGATAAGGCCGGGGAAGTAAGCCACTGGGACGCCCTGGCCGAAGGAAATATCGTCAATGGCATGAATCCGACGGAAGTGATTCTTCTGCAAGGAATTCCCGATTCCGAACGCAAGACATCAAACAGAGTCAAATGGATGTATGGCAATGAAAATGTGATTATATTCACCGACGGTGTCGTGACGAAAGTAATCTGACATCGGGGAATGTCCTGTCTCCCCAAGGTGATGCCTGAAAGCGACTGCGGCGCGGAGTCTTGAACTCCGCGCCGCAGTCGTCAATTATTTTCAATGCAGCGGGCCGGTTACTGGCCGAGGTAGGATTTCAGCAGGCGGCTTTTCTGACCTTTGAGGCGACGGATAGCCTTTTCCTTAATCTGACGTACACGCTCGCGCGTGAGTTCAAATTTGGCACCGATTTCCTCGAGGGTCATTTCCTGACAGCCGATTCCGAAGAACA
>CAJJOO010000390.1 GCA_905193395.1 uncultured Porphyromonadaceae bacterium | reverse complement strand
GGTATTAGATTTAAGGTAAGAAGATTATTCGTCGTGATGACGGATAATTTTTTTTGTTTTTACCCCCATGGAGTCCAATTCTCGCTGATTTTTGGTAACTTTGCAGTTGGAAAACATGGGACGATTACTGTCAATAGATTTCGGACGCAAACGTTGCGGCATAGCCGTGACAGACCCTATGCGTATCGTGGCCAACGGTCTGACGACGGTCCCCACGGGCACGCTGGTTGAATTCGTGTGCGACTATGTTGCGCGCAACGGCGTGGACCGTGTGATTATGGGCTATCCCACCACACTGCGCGGCGAACCCAGCGAGTCGATGCGCTATCTGCAACCCGTTGCCGGGCGGCTGCGCAAGGCCCTGGCGCCGGTCGAGGTGGAGTTCTACGACGAGCGGTTTACCTCTACGCTGGCCCACCGCGCGATGATTGACGGCGGCATGCCGCGCATGGCACGCCGCGACAAGGCCATCGTCGACGAAATCTCGGCAACCATTCTCCTGAACGATTATCTGCAAAGTAAATTCTGTAAATAAATGAAACTCCCCATCTATCTTTACGGTCATCCGGTGTTGCGTGCGGTATCGCAGGATATCACGCCCGACTATCCCGACCTGGCCGCCTTGATTGAAAATATGTACGAGACCCAGTATGCCAGTGACGGCGTGGGCCTTGCAGCGCCTCAGATCGGCCGCAACGACCGCATTATCGTTATCGACGCCTCGCCGCTGGCCGAGACCTTCCCCGAACTGGACGGAGTGAAACTGACTCTGATCAATCCACGGCTTGAGGTTCTCGACGGCGATGCCGTGACACGGCCTGAGGGTTGTCTGAGCCTGCCCGGTCTGTCGGAAAACGTATCGCGCGTGGAGCATGTGCGCCTGCAATGGGTCGACGAGAAATTCCAGCCCCACGACGAGGAGTTCTCCGGTTTCCTGGCCCGTATCATCCAGCATGAGTACGACCACTTGGAAGGCAAGGTCTATATCGACCACATCTCGGGAATCCGCAAGCAACTTATCCGCTCGAAACTCAACAATATCGTGCAGGGACGCATCCGCTGTGACTATCCGGTGAAGTATGCTCCCCGCCACAAGAAATAACCAATCCCTTACAACAAATATTTAACCGCTGTAAAAGATATGGCTGACGATAAAAAAATCATTTTCTCGATGGTGGGTGTCACCAAGACCTATCCGCCCCAGAAAACAGTTCTCAAAGATATATACCTGTCATTTTTCTACGGTGCCAAAATCGGCATCATCGGTCTGAACGGCTCTGGCAAGTCGTCCCTGCTGAAAATCATCGCCGGAATCGACAAGAGTTATCAGGGCGAAGTGGTTTTCTCGCCCGGCTATACCGTAGGCTATCTGGAACAGGAGCCGAAACTGGACCCGTCCAAGACCGTAATCGAGGTTGTGCGCGAAGGTGTGCAGCCCGTCCTGGACCTGCTGGCCGAGTTCGAGAAGGTGAACGAGAGTTTCGGCGACCCCGACGTGCTTGAGGACCCCGACAAGATGGAGGCCCTGATGGCACGCCAGGCCGAGTTGCAGGACAAACTGGATGCAGCCGATGCCTGGAACCTCGACACACGCCTCGAACGTGCCATGGACGCCTTGCAGTGTCCGCCCGACGACCAGCCCGTCGAGACCCTTTCGGGTGGCGAGCGCCGCCGCGTGGCCCTGTGCCGCCTGCTGTTGCAGCAGCCCGACATCCTGCTGCTGGATGAGCCTACCAACCACCTGGACGCCGAATCCATCGACTGGCTGGAACAGCATCTGCGCCAGTATCCCGGCACAGTAATCGCCATTACCCACGACCGCTACTTCCTCGACCACGTGGCCGGCTGGATTCTCGAAC
>CAJJOO010000389.1 GCA_905193395.1 uncultured Porphyromonadaceae bacterium | reverse complement strand
ATCGCGAAATACAGCGGGGGCGTCGCGAAAAATCGCGGCGCCCCCTCTTGTGTATATACTTCTGTCTATCAGCAGGCTTTAAAACTCATGTCGAGCCCTTTCACCGAGTGTGTCAGGGCGCCTACGGAGATAAAGTCGACGCCGGCCTCGCCATAGGGACGCAGAGTGTCGATGGTGATACCGCCCGACGATTCGATTTCAACGGCCGGATTGACGGCGCGGATATGCCGCACGGCCTCGACTGTGCGTTCCGGGGTAAAGTTGTCGAGCATTATGCGGTCGACACCGGCGGCAAGTGCCTCATCGATTTCAGCGGTGTTGCGCACCTCCTGTTCGATTTTCAGGTCCTTGCCGTTTTCCTTGCACCACAGTCGGGCACGCTCTACGGCCTTAGTGATACCGCCGGCAAAGTCAACATGGTTGTCCTTGATGAGAATCATATCGAAGAGACCGATGCGGTGATTGGCGCCCCCGCCGATTTTCACGGCCATCTTTTCGAGCAGGCGCATGCCGGGAGTGGTCTTGCGGGTGTCGAGGACTTTGGTAGGAAGTCCGGCCAGACGCTCCTGATAGCGGGCGGTGGTTGTGGCGATACCGCTCATACGCTGCATGATATTGAGCATGACACGCTCAGTCTGCAGCAGCGAGCGCACGGGGCCTTCGACCACAAAGGCTATATCGCCGGGACGCACGTGCGCACCGTCGCCGATCATTACGGTCATTTTCAGCGAGGGGTCGAATTTCTCGAACACCCGGCGCGCGATGTCGACGCCGGCCAGGATTCCTTCCTCCTTCACCAACAGGTGCTGCCGGCCTATGGCATCTGCCGGAATGGTGCTTAACGTGGTGGCATCGCCGTCGCCCACATCCTCGGCAAAGGCCAGGGTGAGCAGGTCGTCTATCAATTCTTCCTGTGTTTTCATTGTCTATACGGGCTTATTTTCTTAAATTTGCATCAAAGAATTGCCTGTCGGCACCGCGCATCGGCCTTCGGCCGACGTCCGCTATTCTTTTTCTGCGAATATACTCTTAAAATTTGCGCAAATTTAACAATTTCGTCCGAGAACTCAATGAAAATATCCCTCATTTCCGTCGGCACGCCCAAGGATGCACCTCTGGCTGAACTGACGTCGCGATTCGCGGCGCGTGTCCCCCGCTACATGCCCTTCGAGCATACGGCGCTGCCCGACATACGGAATGTCCGCTCGCTCGCACAGCCGGCCATCAAGCAGCGAGAGGGCGATGCTATCCTTGCCAGAATCACGCCCGGGGACTTCGTTGTGCTTTTCGACGAGCGCGGCCGCGAGATGACCTCGCGGAATTTCGCGGATTTCATCATGCGCAAGGCATCCACCCTGCCACGCAACCTTGTGTTCGTGATTGGAGGACCCTACGGATTCTCGCAGGCCGTTTACGACCGCGCCGACATGCTCATGTCCTTCTCGCAGATGACTTTCACGCACGAGATGGCCCTTGCCATCGCAACCGAACAAATCTACCGGGCAATGACCATAATCAAGGGCGAGCCCTATCACCATGACTGACAGAAAAACACTTCTCCTTCTCGCCGCTATGGTGCTATGTTCCTGCGGAAAGCGTGCCGCGGACAAAAATGCCGACGCGCTGCCGATACCGCAGCAGTTGCAATGACGCAGACCGAAACGCCTCCGTCGCCGCTTCCCGACACCGTATACGAATCGGCTTCAAGGCTGAGGCACATCACGCGTGTGATTGACACAGTGACACCGGGCACCGTGACGCCCGGCGACCTTTACGACAGGGCTCCGGGCGTAATGACTTTCCGCGCCAACAGCCGCCGCGACGCCGATATGGGCGGCCGCGTCAGCGGTAATCCCGATACCATA
>CAJJOO010000388.1 GCA_905193395.1 uncultured Porphyromonadaceae bacterium | reverse complement strand
CGAGTTCACCTGCATGGAGATCTATGTCTCCTACAAGGACTACAACTGGATGATGTCGTTCACCGAACGCATGCTCGAGCAGATATGCCTGGACGTGAACGGCACCGACAGCGTGAAGGTGGGCGACAACGTGATATCGTTCAAGGCCCCGTTCCCGCGCGTCACCATGGCCCAGGCCATCAAGGACCATACTGGATATGACATCACGGGCATGGACGAGGCCGCCCTGCGCGACCTCTGCGCCAAACTGGGCGTGGAGACCGACCCGTCGATGGGCAAGGGCAAACTGATTGACGAGATTTTCGGCGAGAAGTGCGAGGGCAAGTATATCCAGCCCACGTTCATCACCGACTATCCCATCGAGATGTCGCCCCTGACCAAGCGCCACCGCAACAATCCCGAACTGACCGAGCGTTTCGAGCTGATGGTGAACGGCAAGGAACTGGCCAACGCCTATTCTGAACTCAACGACCCCATCGACCAGTACGAGCGCTTCGTGGAGCAGATGCGTCTGAGTGAGAAGGGCGACGACGAGGCGATGATTATCGACGGCGACTTTATCCGCGCGCTGGAATACGGGATGCCTCCGACATCGGGTATGGGTATCGGTATGGACCGCCTGGTGATGCTGATGACCGGCCAGACCGCCATCCAGGAGGTGCTGCTGTTCCCGCAGATGCGCCCCGAAAAGGTGGAGAAACGCGACAAGCCCGAGGCTTTCGAGGCCGTGGGCGTGCCTGCCGAATGGGTTGCGCCTCTGCAAAAGGCCGGCGTGCTGACCGTTGCCGCACTGGCCGACGCAGTGCCCGGCAAACTGGTCCAGGAACTGCTGGGAATCAACAAGAAGTACAAACTGGGCCTGAAAAACCCGGTACCTGAGCAGGTGAAGGCGTGGACCGAAGGCGCAGCCGCCGCACGCTGAGCCCCCGGACATCATATTTGCAATTTTCCCTTACCAAACCATAACCCCGGGTCTGAGGCCCGGAATCAATTACCTGACTAATAGAAAAATGCCATGACCGTATTGGGAAAAATAGCCGTTCTCGGAGGCGGCAGTTGGGCCACCGCGCTGTCGAAACTGCTGATGAACAACTGCGAGACGATAACGTGGTACATGCGCCGGGACGACCGCATCGAGGAGTTTCTGCGCCTGGGCCACAATCCGGCTTATCTGACGGATGTGAATTTCGATACCTCGCGCATCCATTTCTCGTCGGATATCAACGCGGTGTGTGCCGGCTGCGACGTGCTGCTGCTGGCCATGCCGTCGCCATACTTCAAGTCGCACACCGACAAGATTTCCGTACCCCTTTCGGGCAAGACGATCGTGTCGGCCGTCAAGGGCATAGTCCCCGACGAGAACATGCTGATAACCGACTATATGGTTGACCGTTTCGGCGTGTCACTGAACCGCTCGATTGTCATCTCCGGCCCGTGCCACGCCGAGGAAGTGGCCCTGGACCGCCCCAGTTACCTGACCATCGGTTGCCACGACAAGTCGCTGGCCGAGGAATTCGGGAAACTGATTATCTCGAAGCGCTCGCACGTGATACCGTCGACCGACGTCGAGGGCATTGAATATGCCGCCGTGCTGAAAAACATCTACGCCATAGCCGCGGGCATAGTCCACGGTCTGAAACGCGGCGACAATTTCATGGCCATGCTGATTTCCAATGCCATCCGCGAGATGGAACGCTTTGTGGCGGCCGCCGCTCCGCGTCCGCGTCAGATTTGCGACTCGGTGTATCTGGGCGATCTTCTGGTGACGGCCTATTCGCGTTTCTCGCGCAACCACAATTTCGGCTCGATGATAGGCAAGGGCTATTCCGTGACGGCCGCCCGCATGGAAATGGAGCAGACCGCCGAGGGGTATTACGCC
>CAJJOO010000387.1 GCA_905193395.1 uncultured Porphyromonadaceae bacterium | reverse complement strand
GATGATTTTTGCGGTTGTGAGATGTTGATTTCGCTGTCGATTTCGTAGTCGTTGCGGCGTGGCGAGTTGCGCGCTATGAGTTCACCCACGAATCCGGCAAGGAACAGTTGCGAGCCAAGCAGCATCAGCGTCAGCGACAGGTAGAAATAGGGCGAGTCGGTGACCAGGATGTAGGGGTTGCCGTGGTGCATATCGTAGAGTTTCATGAAGCCGACGATAGCCACGGCGATGAAGCCCAGCATGAACATCACCGAGCCCCAGAGGCCGAAGAAGTGCATGGGCTTGCCGCCGAACTTGCCTGTGAACCACAGCGTGGCCAGGTCCAGATAGCCGTTTACGAAACGGTCAAGGCCGAATTTGGTCTTGCCGTATTTGCGGGCGCGATGCTGCACCACCTTTTCGCCGATTCGCGAGAATCCGGCCAGTTTGGCCATATAGGGGATGTAGCGGTGCATGTCGCCGTAGATTTCGATGTGCTTCACCACCTTGTTGCGGTAGGCTTTCAGTCCGCAGTTGAAGTCGTGCAGGTTGTGGATGCCGCTCACCTTGCGCGCGGTGGCGTTGAAGAGTTTGGTGGGAATGGTCTTCGACAGGGGGTCGTAGCGCTTTTTCTTGTAGCCGGACACCAGGTCGTAGCCTTCCTCACGTATCATGCGGTAGAGTTCGGGAATCTCGTCGGGGCTGTCCTGGAGGTCGGCGTCCATGGTAATCACCACATCGCCCTGTGCGCGGCTGAAACCGGTGTTGAGGGCGGGCGACTTGCCGTAGTTGCGGCGGAAGGCCACGCCCTTGATGGCGGGATTTTCCGCAGCCAGCCGGCAGATTACGTCCCAGGAGTCGTCGGTCGAGCCGTCGTTGACGAAAATCACCTCGTAGGTGAAATTGTTTTCCTTCATGACGCGTTCAATCCAGGCCGCGAGTTCGGGCAGGGATTCGGCCTCGTTGTAAAGGGGGACAACAACTGAAATATCCATATCTAATGTGTGTGAAGTCGTTGGTTCAGGATTTGAAAGGGGGCGGGACGCTGCCGCGGCGCCGCGAGCGTATCATCAGCGCCATAATCATCGACAGCAACGAGCCGGTGAAGACGCTGACGTAAATCAGTTCCATAGCCATGGTTATGGGTGTGGGAACGGCGCCCTCGGCAATGGAACGGTTGATGGCCGTCACCCATTTCTGCGAATCGGGGTCGGGCCGTGCTGCAAACATGTCGGCCAGCATGTGCATCTGGTCCAGGATGTAGGACGGGTACACCCATCGCATTGCGATATAGACCATCAGACCCATGATGAGGCTGCCGAAGAAGAAGGCGCAGATGCCTTGCAGCCACAGTGCCGAGAAGGTGGACTTGCCGCCGTCGGCGCGGAACGAGCGGCCCAGCATGGCGTAGACAACCACAGGCACCACGGCCATGCCCAGAAGTGTGGGCAGGAAAAGCCAGGGCACATAACTTGTGGCCCCCATCATTATGGCGACAACAGTGAGCAGCGGCCCGAGAATCAGGCCGTTGTCGGCTCCGCGGCTGTAAACCGAACGTGATTTTTCCATCGTAACGGCAAAATTACGAAAATTCTTTCAAACAGCCAACACCGCGGCGGCTGTCCGGCCTCTGCCGGGATATCAGGCGGCTCCCTGCGAGGCGGGACGCTTGCCCGGAACGGGTGCCTTGACGTTTAAGCGGCGTGTCAGGGCGCCGATGCCGTCGGTCAGGGTCACGCTGCCCTCGGAGATGATTATGGCAGTGCGCGACTGTTCAAGACCCTTCAGAAGCCGCAGAATACCGCGCACGCGGCCATTCTGGTCGCAGATCTGGATTCCGGACGCCGTGACCACCCACAGGTAGCCGTCGCCGTCGAAGGCCATGCCGGCGGGCGCGGCGGGCATGTTG
>CAJJOO010000386.1 GCA_905193395.1 uncultured Porphyromonadaceae bacterium | reverse complement strand
GATGAACGTGGGCACGCGCGACTCCTTGAGCATCGAGATATACTTGATCTTGATGAATTTGCCCTTGTTCGATGGCGGCGGAACGGCGGCGATATCCTCCTGCAGCACCTTGTTCAGCACCGAGGTGGGGATGACGCGGCGGCGGTTCTCGTAGACCTGCACGGCGGTCTCCACCACCTTGTAGATGCGCTGGCGCGTCAGCGCCGAGGCAAAGATGATGGGGAAATCCGTGAAAGGCGCGAAACGGGCGCGGATGGCGTCTCGGAAATGGTCGATGGCGCGCTGCGACTTGTCCTCGACCAGGTCCCATTTGTTCACCACCACCACCAGGCCCTTGCGGTTGCGCTGGATGAGGCCGAATATGTTCACATCCTGGGCCTCGATGCCGCGCGTGGCGTCAATCACCAGGATGCAGACGTCGCTGGCCTCGATGGCGCGGATCGAGCGGATTACGGAATAATACTCGATATCCTCGTTTACCTTGTTTTTCTTGCGGATGCCGGCCGTGTCGACCAGATAGAAGTCGAAGCCGAACTTATCGTAGCGCGTGTATATGGAGTCGCGTGTGGTGCCGGCGATGTCGGTCACGATATGACGGTCGTCGCCGATAAAGGCATTGATGAGCGAGGATTTGCCGGCGTTCGGACGGCCCACGATGGCGAATTTGGGAATATCGTCCAGGCTTTCGGCCTCGGCGTCGGCCTCGGCGGGCAGCATCTCGCACACGCGGTCCAGCAGGTCGCCCGTGCCGTAGCCGTTGACGGCCGAAATGGGATACGGGTCGCCCAGGCCCAGGGAGTAGAACTCGGGCACGTTGTAGGTCCATTCGTTCGAGTCGACCTTGTTGGCCACCAGAATCACGGGCTTGCGGCTCTTGCGCAGGATTTCGGCGATGTGGTCGTCCAGATCGGTGGTGCCGTTCATGGAATCGACCACGAACAGAATCAGGTCGGCCTGTTCGATGGCAAGATTCACCTGGCGGTTGATTTCGGTCTCAAACACGTCGTCGGAATTCACCACCCAGCCGCCGGTGTCGACAATCGAAAACTCGCGGCCGTTCCAGTCGACCTTGCCATACTGGCGGTCGCGTGTGGTGCCGGCCGTCGGGTCGACGATGGCTGTGCGGGACTGTGTGAGACGGTTGAAGAGAGTCGATTTGCCCACATTGGGGCGTCCAACGATTGCTATTAGCATTTCAAAGCGGTTTTGAGGTGGTCGGCGGCCCGGCGGGCCGCTATGTTTTCGGCTGCAAAGTTAAGCATTTTCATTCAATATAGCCGAACTGGCGCAGTTTATTCTCGCGGTTGCGCCAGTTGGGCTCGACCTTGACGAAGAGTTCCAGATAGACGGATTTGTCGAAGAATTTCTCGATGTCCTTGCGGGCCTCTGTGCCGACGCGCTTCAGCATGGCGCCGCCGCGGCCGATGAGGATGCCTTTCTGCGAATCGCGCTCAACGTAAATCACGGCCATGATGTGGATGGATTTCTCCTTTTCCTCGAATTTCTCCACAATCACCTCGGCCGAATAGGGAATCTCCTTGTCGTAGTTCAGCAGGATTTTCTCGCGGATAATCTCGGTGACGAAGAAACGCGCGGGCTTGTCGGTGAGGGCGTCCTTGCCGAAATAAGGCTCGCCCTCGGGCAGCAGTTCCACGATGCGGGTCATCAGGTTCTGGACGTTGAAACCTTCCTTGGCCGATGCGGGGAAAATCTCGGCGTTGGGCAGCAGGGTCTTCCAACGGGCCACGATGGCCTCGAGTTCCTCCTGGTTTTTCAGCAGGTCTATTTTGTTGATTACCAGCAGTACGGGGATAGTCTCCTTGGCCACACGGGCCAGGAAGTCGGCGTTTTTCGTCGGGTCCTCGACCACGTCGGTCACGTAGAGGAGGA
>CAJJOO010000385.1 GCA_905193395.1 uncultured Porphyromonadaceae bacterium | reverse complement strand
AGGGGCTGCTTGTCGGCGAGTTTGATTCTGTATGGTTTTTTGTCGAAGCCGACCCATGTGTAATTGCCGCGGCCGCGGATCTGCATGTCGAGCGGTGCCTGGGCCGAGCCGATTGCCTGCACGTTCTCACTTCCCATCGGGTCGAGATAATATTTGGCATTGACATAATTTTCTTTCGATGTGATTGATACCCCTCCGTCGGTATTTATAAAAAGTACGGGGAGCGTACCACTATATGTCGTAGCATGGGCTACGGCGCCAAGAATGGCTGCGCCAAGCAGTGTTATAAACTTTTTCATGAAATCAGATGTATTATTTACGCAGTGCAAAGTTAAGAATATTTTCCAACATGCACAAAGGGCTGCCCAAGGCGAATCTTAGGCACGGTTATTGCTTGATTTGATTAGGAAATATTAGTAACTTTGCATTCCCTTTTACAACCATATAATAATGAGTTCAAAAGACAGCGACAATAATACGATAATGCCCATGGGCAGGGTGGAGATAAATCCGGCCGATTTTATCGCCGACCCCGATACATCAGACCTGCCTGTCATTGCGACGCGCAACCTGGTGCTGTTCCCCGGCGTTACCATCCCCATATCCCTGACACGCGAGGCTTCGCTTGAAGTTGCCCGCGTGGCATCGGAAAAACACATACCTGTGGGCATCGTGTGCCAGACAGACCCCGAAACGGAAAATCCCAAAGTGACACGTTCGCTGTTCCGCTACGGTGTCGTGGCTGATGTCTATCAGGTAATCGAGATGCCCGACGGCAGCCATACAGCGATTATACATGGCCGCGGGCGTTTCCGTATTCTCGGCGCCGGAGCCGGCGCTATCATCAAGGGCGGACTTTCGGCCCGCGTGAAGTTGCTTTCGGACACTATCGACGAAACTGCGCCGGAGTTCGACGAGACGATGCAGCAGGTGACCGCACTTGCCGCGGAAATCGCCGGCGGCACACAGATGGGCGACATGAGTTTTCCGAATGTTATCAAAGGAATTCCCGATGCGGTCGACCGTCTGCACTTCATCGCCACTAACTTTCCCATTGAG
The DNA here is from genome assembly GCA_905193395.1 of uncultured Porphyromonadaceae bacterium. GTDB lineage: Bacteria > Bacteroidota > Bacteroidia > Bacteroidales > Muribaculaceae > CAG-873. Next base: position 844 of record CAJJOO010000385.1, on the reverse strand, counting down.
GCTGCCGATAAAATCAAACTGCTGTCGCAGAGTTCAGTGAACCGCCGTGCACTGGACCTCCTGGCCATGCTGATGACGGAGCGGGAACGCCTCTCGGTGGCCCGGGACGTGATGGAGAAGGCCGGCCAGCGCATGAAGTCGAACCAGCGTTCCACCTACCTGCAGATGCAACTCGACGCAATCAAGGAGGAACTTTACGGAACGGACGAGAACGATGATTTCGAGGAACTTTCCGCTCGCGCCAAGAATGTCCTGTTCCCTGATGAGGCCCGCGAGGTTTTCGAGAAGGAACTGAACAAACTGCGCCGGCTCAATCCCTCGACGCCCGATTATTCCGTGCAGTATGCCTACCTCGAGACGATGCTTGAACTGCCCTGGAAGCGGACCACGCCTACTAACAACGATATAAAACTTGCGCGAGAGATTCTGGAGAACGACCACTACGGTCTCGACAAGATAAAACAGCGTATTCTGGAACAGATTGCCGTGATTATCAACAATCCGCAGGCCAAGGCGCCCATCATATGTCTTGTAGGCCCTCCCGGCGTCGGAAAGACCTCGCTCGGCAAGTCTATTGCACGCGCAATGGGCCGCAAATATGCCCGCGTGGCTCTCGGTGGTCTGCACGATGAAGCCGAAATCCGCGGTCACCGCCGCACATATATCGGTGCGATGCCCGGCCGTATCATAAAGGCCATGAAAACCGCCGCGACGGCCAATCCCGTACTGCTCCTTGACGAAATAGACAAAATCGGCCAGGACTACAAGGGCGACCCTTCATCGGCACTCCTGGAAGTGCTCGACCCCGAGCAGAACGTCTCGTTCCACGATAATTACATTGATA
>CAJJOO010000384.1 GCA_905193395.1 uncultured Porphyromonadaceae bacterium | reverse complement strand
CTTCGTCGAAAAGCGTGCGTCCCTGGCAATTCGTTCTTGTCGATGACAAGGATACACTGGCCAAACTTGCTGCCTGCAAAGCCAACGGCACCCGGCCTATTTCGTCCTGCGCACTGGCCATCGTAGTCACGGCCTCGCCCGAAAAGACCGACATGTATATCGAGGATATGTCGATTGCAGCGGCCTACATGCAGTTGCAGGCCACCGCATTGGGCCTCGGCGCCTGCTGGATTCAGGTACGCAACCGCTTCACCGAAGACAATGAGGATGCGCAGGATATCGTGCGCGAACTCCTCGGAATACCCCACGACATGATTGTGGAATGTATCGTCACCGTGGGTTATCCCGACGAAGAACGCCGTCCGGTCGACCCCTCGAAACTGCTTTGGGAAAAGGTTCACATCGAACGATGGAAGAATCCGGAGTGAAATCCCGGCACGACAGCCCCCGCATAGCGATAGTCGGGGCCGGCAATGTGGCCACACACCTGGCCATGGCCCTGCGCAACGGCGGCGCTGACATCATTTCCGTATCCTCGGCCAATCCCGCGCATGCCTCGGCTCTGGCCGCCCGTGCCGATTCGGTGGCAGTGCCGGTCCGCGACATCAATCCCGATGCCGATTTTGTGCTGATTGCCGTAGCCGACCGCGTCGTATCCCCTGTTTCGGCGGAGTTGCCTGAAATCAAAGGAATTGTCGCACATACCTCGGGAAGCGTCCCGCTTGAAACGCTCTCCGCCAGACATAAACGGGCTGCCGTGGTCTATCCCTTGCAGACGTTTTCGCGCGATGTGGCACTGGACGTTTTGCAGGTCCCTTTTTTCACCGAGGCAAGCGATGCCGCCACGCTCGCAACGGCCGACGCACTTGTCAGCCTGATGTCGACACACGTCTATCACGCCGATTCGCAAAGCCGCCGCTATCTGCATCTGGCCGGCGTGCTGACAAGCAATTTCCCTATCTATCTGATGCAAATCGCCGAACGTGCACTTCAAAGCAAAGGCTTCCCGCTGGAAGTGGTAAAACCGCTCATGGAAGTTACAGTGGCCAAGGCCTTCGCCGTAGGTCCCGAAAAGGCTCTTACCGGCCCTGCCCGACGCGGCGACCGCCGCGTCGTCGAATTGCAGGAATCAATGCTAGGGAATCCCGACGACGCACGTATATATCACGATATAACAACAGCCATATTAAACGAATACAGCAATGAGCATGATTGACTATCCACTGGACAAAATCAAGGGAATCGTTTTCGACGTCGACGGCGTGCTATCACCGGCAGTCGTCCCTCTGGGCGAGGACGGAATTCCCCGCCGAATGGCCAACCTTAAAGACGGACAGGCAATTGTCCTTGCCACACGCCTGGGCTACAAGATTGCCGTCATTACCGGAGCCGTGGCTCCCGGGCTGCAGGAACGCTTCAAAATCTGCGGCATACAGGATTTCTACGCCGGACGGCTGGACAAACTCATCGTGCTGAAAGAATGGATGGCCAAATACGATCTTGAAAAAGACCAGGTGGCATACGTAGGCGACGACCTGCCCGACACTCCCTCGATGCGCTATGTAGGCCTGGCCGTGGCTCCGGCCGATGCCTGCCGCGACGCCATGGAAGCAGCCGACTATGTCACAACGGCAATCGGCGGCCACGGTGTGGCACGCGAACTGCTCGAACAGATAATGCGCGCACAGAACACATGGCCCACTGCCGAAAAAGCCTTCGGATAAGATAACCTTCATATAACGTAAATCAAAGATGCACCTGATTCTTGCCTCGGCTTCCCCGCGACGCCGCGAACTGATGAAAATGATTGCCGACGATTTCGACATCGCCGCAGGAAAAGACGTCAACGAGACATATCCCGAAAGTCTCGAACCGGAAAAGGTGCCGGAATTTCTTTCACGACTGA
>CAJJOO010000383.1 GCA_905193395.1 uncultured Porphyromonadaceae bacterium | reverse complement strand
GGACGGGCCGCAACTGGCTCGAGGCGCACTGACGGAAATCGACGGAGCCGATTAAACCTTTTTTCACAAAAATTGTCATTATTATATAAGACAATGTAAAAAAAGACTCCACCGTGACAGACAATAATAACATAATCCCCGAAACCGCCGAGACCGCCGAAAAACAGCCTTCGAGCGAGAAAAAAAGATTTGTGTGGCTGGCGATAGCCTCGATATTCATAACTATCGGCGCCTGGATATCAGCGGGCTACAACGCCTGGTGCGGGCTGGCGCTGTGCGCCGCCGGCATCGTCACGGGCGTGCTGGCGCTGAAAAGTCACCGCCATTCCGTGCGCAACACGGCCATCACCTCAATCATCGCCGCCACCGTGCTTCTGGTGGTCGTAGCCGCCTTCCTGATAGTAATCTACATCGGATTAAAGCCGGTGTAATCACATATCTTCGAGGGTAAAGAGTTTGGTCTCAATCCTGTGTTTATCAAGCAAACAGACCTTTATTCGTTCGACCTTTTGCATGAATAATTTGTGGTCGTAGTTGCGGCACTGCCGCTTCACTTCTGCAAGCAGGGCGGTCCGGCCGTCGGTTTTGAGGCCTACAATGTCTATCTCATTGGCATCTCGGCCTTTTTTGCGTTCCCACCATGAGCCGATGTCGGAATATTCGCGGCTTTCCATCATCCTAAGCCGGAACCATTTTTCAAGGGCGTGACCGGAGAAAGTCAGATAATCGGCCTTTATAATCTCACGGAGCCGCTCGAAGTTGTTCAGTTCCACCAACGTCTGATTCCGATCGAAATAATTGAACCAGAATTTCAGGAAGTTGTCTGTGATTTCATATTGTACATTCTGCGAGCGGGGCTTAGACATAATGGGACGCAGACGGCGTATAATCGAATAATCTTCTATCAATCTTTTCAGGTGTCCGGCCACAGTGACCCCGCCGAGGGCATTTTCTATCGCGCCCTGTGTGTTTATTCCGGAGGCGATGCAATTTAGCACTGAGAAATAGAGGCCATAATCTTTGCCGAATTCCTCAATCAGGAGGGTACGCCCCTCGTTGATGAACAGCGAATTTTCCCGTACGATATAGTCAATCATCCCGTTGACAGACAGGTCTGTGTCCTCGCAAAGCAATTCGATATATTTAGGGACACCGCCGGTGATACAATATAGCGCGAGCAAATCGTCGTTTGTGTATCCGGGGCGAAAATCCTGCATTATCTCTTTCAGGGTCTCCGTGCCGAAACCGTTCAGGCGTATGATGGCGTCGGCGCGTCCAAACAGCGGTTCGTGATAACTTTCGAATATCTTATGCATCATCGAATACACCGATCCCATCAGCAACAGGTTCACATGGGTATGGTTGTGGTAGACATCCCAAAGGTTCTGCATATCGCTGAATACCGAGGGGTTTATGTTGAAAAATTCCTGGAATTCGTCAATAATCAGGTTGAATTTGTGAGTGCGCCCAAATTCCATAAGCAAACGGAAAAGGGACTTGAAAGACTTCAATTCCGGCGGCACGAAGCATCCGAGAGTTGACGTGACGAGCCCGGCGAATTCCTCGCAGAGAGCAGCCTCGTTTTTCCGGCTGACGAACAGATAAACAGTCGGACCGGCACCCTGCGTCGCGCGCAGGGCAAGTGAGGTTTTGCCAATGCGTCGCCGGCCGGTAATTACAGTCATCCTGGATCGCGACTCAAAGGCACGGGCCTGAATCCGTCGCAATTCTTCTATTTCAGAGGTTCGATTGTAGAATTTCATCTTTGTCACCATGGTAATTATTACTGCGGTGACAAAGTTATATATAGTTTTTGAATTGTGCAAGAGGGAAGGGCAAATATGGAAAAGAGGAAAGAAAATATTTATTAGTGAAGGTGGAATGGAATGAAGCCCCCGGGGGGTGATTATTTG
>CAJJOO010000382.1 GCA_905193395.1 uncultured Porphyromonadaceae bacterium | reverse complement strand
TCCTGCAGGAAGGCGCCAAGGTCAAGGCCTATGTGTTCTTCAAGGGCCGTTCGATTCTGTTCAAGGAACAGGGCGAGGTGCTACTGCTGCGATTCGCCAACGACCTGGAGGAATACGGCAAGGTGGAACAGATGCCGCTGCTTGAAGGCAAGCGAATGATAATAATGATTTCCCCCAAGAAGAAATAAAGATCAAGGTGTCACGAGTTGACACATTAATTATATAACTCCAATTAACAACAAACAAAATGCCGAAGATTAAAACTAATTCCGGTGCCAAAAAAAGATTCGCTCTTACCGGGTCAGGAAAGATCAAAAGAAAACACGCTTACCACAGCCACATCTTGACAAAGAAGACCAAGAAGCAGAAACGCAACCTTGACCACTTTGGCCTCATCGCCAAGGTAGACGAGGGCAACGTAAAAGCCCTTCTGGCCCTCAAGTAAGCAGGCGGCTGCCAAGCCACATTTTCCAGCGATCATTAATTCGCGAGTTTATAATCCATTTTTATTAACCGAATGTCGCGCCACTAAGAGCACCGGAACCGTCCGGGCCGCGCCCGTTCACAAAGCAAAAATAAAATGCCTAGATCAGTAAACCACGTTGCCTCCCGCGCACGCCGTAAAAAAATCCTGAAACTCACCCGCGGCTACTTTGGCTGCCGCCGTAACGTGTGGACCGTTGCCAAGAATACCTGGGAAAAAGGTCTCACCTACGCCTACCGCGACCGCAAGGACAAGAAAGGCAACTTCCGCGCCCTCTGGATTCAGCGTATCAACGCCGCCGCCCGTCAGCACGACCTCAGTTATTCGAAACTGATGGGCCTCATCCACAAGGCTGGTATCGAAATCAACCGCAAGGTCCTCGCCGACCTCGCCCTGAACAATCCCGAAGCCTTCAAGGCTATCGTGGACAAGGTTAAGGCCTGATTCCGAAGCGGAGCGCCAACAGCGCAAACCGAAACCACCGGCCGTATGCTCCCCGAGCATGCGGCCGGCTCTTTTTGCAGGTAACGGCTCATTTAAACCGCACGGCGCCGATGGTTGTTGTTCTGTATATGAAGTGCATCAGTCTTATGAACGAAAACAGAACGATATATTCACGTTTCCGCGAAGTTGCCTGGCGCCGGCCGGATGCGCCGGCCATTGTCGGCGACGGATTCAATGTCTCTTTTTCCGAACTCCTTGCCATGGCCGACGAGTATGCCGCCGGAATCAGGCTGTCGCCGCCCCGTACTGCGGGAATCGTGATGAAATACGGCCCGCGGCAGATTGCCGCCATGCTGGGCGTGCTGAAACCGGGCGGAGCATATGTGCCGGCCGAGCCGTCGCTGCCCGCGAGAAGGATTGTCTACATGATGCGGCAGGCGGGGGCATCCCCGGTGATTACCGATTCCTTTGTTCCCGGAAAAGGGAAAACAGCGCCGGCGGATGAGTCGAAGCCGGGCGATGCGGCCTATATACTCTATACATCCGGAACGTCCGGACGTCCCAAGGGCGTAATTGTCGAAAACCACTCGGTGGTGAACTATGCCGAGGCTTTCGAGGTGGAATTCGGCGTCGGGCCGGGCGATGTGATGCTGCAATATTCGGTGTGCTCGTTCGACATTTTCGTCGAGGAGGTGTTTGCCACGCTGCTCAACGGGGCCGCGCTTGCGATTCCGTCGGCCGAGGTCCACGACGGTCCGGTTGCTGGTCTGATGGATTTTGCTGCAAGACACGGGGTGACGATTCTCGACGGATTCCCGTACCTGCTTGCCGAACTGAACAAATTGCCGGCGCTGCCGCCGACGGTGCGGCTGATAATCAGTGGCGGCGATGTGCTGCGCGAGAGTTTCATTACGAATCTGCGGCGCAGCGGTGCGCGTATCTACAACACCTACGGGCCCTCTGAAACAACTGTTTGCAGCAATTATTTCC
>CAJJOO010000381.1 GCA_905193395.1 uncultured Porphyromonadaceae bacterium | reverse complement strand
GCCGGTCCATTCGCTCGATGAAATCGCCCTGCGGCACACCCGCTTCCCGGACAATATACGCCTATACACCGCCCGCGAGGACGGCCGCATGATTGCCGGAGTCGTCATGTACGTCAACCCCACCGCCGCTCACAGCCAGTACACCGCCGCCACGCCGCGCGGCAAGGAAACCGCCGCCGTCGCAGGCATATACACACACATCATCCGCGACCTGCAGGGCACGTCGCGTTATCTCGATTTCGGAACGTCAAATGAAGACGGAGGCCGCGAAGTGAACCCCGGCCTGGTACGTCAGAAATGCTCCTACGGGGGTCGCGCCATCGTCTACCCCACCTTCACGCTCGACCTCTGACCCGGCTCTTAGGCCAGTAAAGGCGCGATGCGTTCAAGCGCCGCAACAAAGCGGTCGACCTCGTCAAAGGTATTGTACGCGGCAAACGAAGCCCTCACGGTGCCTTCGATTCCCAGCGCCTCCATCAGCGGCTGCGCGCAGTGGTGGCCCGTGCGCACGGCTATGCCCATCTTGTCCAGAAGCATGCCCGTGTCATAATGGTGCGCATGCCCTATCAGGAACGATATCACGCCGCACTTGTCCGGCGCGGTGCCGAATATGTGCATCCCCGGAATCCGTTCCATCCGCTCGGTGGCATAGCGCGTCAGTTCGGCCTCGTGGCGCTCGATTTCTTCGATACCGATTTCGTCCATGAAGGCAACAGCCTCGGTAAAGGCCGCCGCGCCCACATAGTCGGGCGTTCCGGCCTCGAACTTGAAAGGCAGTTCGGCCCAGGTGGTGCCGCTGAAACTTACGTGGCCTATCATCTCGCCGCCGCCCTGGTAGGGAGGCATCTGCTCCAGCAGTTCGCGGCGTCCCCAGAGGATGCCGACACCGGTCGGGCCGTACATCTTGTGCGACGAGAAGGCATAGAAGTCACATTCCTCGGCCTGCACGTCGCAGCGCCGGTGAGGCACTCCCTGCGCCCCGTCGACGCATATCACGCAGCCGTGGCCGTGCGCAATCCGTGCCATCTCGGCCACCGGATTCACCGTGCCCAGCACGTTCGACGCCTGGCACACCGACACGAGCCGCGTCCGCGGCGTGAACAGGCGGCGGTAGGCCTCCATGTCGAGGGTCGACCGGTCGGCCGCCAGCGGAACCACCTTTATCACAATTCCGCGACGCTGTGCCAGCAGTTGCCACGGAACGATGTTGCTGTGGTGCTCCATTTCGGTGAGTATCACCTCGTCGCCCTCGCGCAGCAACTGCCCGTACGAGGCCGCCACAAGGTTCAGCCCCTCGGTAGTCCCGCGGGTGAATATCACCTCGTCTGTCGACGGCGCGTTGATGAATCGCCGCGCCGCCTCGCGCCCCAGTTCCATGGCGTCGGTCGCTTCCTGCGACAGCGCATGCACCCCGCGGTGCACGTTGGCCTTGCGGCTGCCGTAGGCCAGGTCTATCGCGCGCACAACCCTCGTGGGCGTCTGCGACGATGCCGCGTTGTCAAGATACACCAGCGGCTTGCCGTAGACCTCGCGCCCGAGTATCGGAAACTGTTCTCTGATTCTTTCTATATCCATCTTTTTCACCCTCCTGTGGCTTCATTGCTGACGCTTCGCGCCGACGCCGCAACTGTCGCACTCGGCCGCGCAGCCGCGCAGCCTCTTGTCCACGATGTGGCGCAGATTCTCGCGCAGCGGTTCGTGGGCTATCGTTTCCAGCACGTCGGTCATGAACGCAACTATCAGCATCATCCGCGCCTCTTCTTCGGGAATACCGCGCGAACGCATGTAGAACACCGCATTCTCGTCCAGGTTGCCCGTCGCCGAGCCGTGCGAGGCCTTCACCTCGTCGCAGTTGATTATCAGTTGCGGTTCGGCGTGCATACGGGCGCTTTCGGAGGCCAGCAGGTTGCGGTTGCTCTGCTGCG
>CAJJOO010000380.1 GCA_905193395.1 uncultured Porphyromonadaceae bacterium | reverse complement strand
CTGAGAATCAGGCTGATGTCGCCGCACTGGTTGATGAAGTCGGTCACCGAATTGCGGGCGTCGTAGGCACCGGGGCCCAGGGTGCGCACGCCCCAGCCGCGCACGCCGTTGGCGCCGCCGGCATAGAAGCGTTTCTCGAAGGGCACCATCGAGTTGTTGCCGTAGGGATAGGCCACGCCGCCGCCGATGTGGAAGGCAACCGCGTTGCGCGAGTTGAAATTGCGTGTGTAGGTATAGTCGGCCTCCCCTTTGATGTACTGCGAGTACTGGATGCCGAGAATCTTATATGGCTGGCCGGGTTTCCTCGATGCGAAAGTCGACGAGAGGGCGTAGAGCACGTTGCCGGCGCTCTCGGCCGAAAGACGCAGTGTGGTGATGCTGGGCTGCATCTGGAAGGTGTTGACCTCGGCCGTGGGGATGCGGCGGTTGGTGCGGTAGTAGGTGTATCCCAGGCGCATGATGAAGTGGTCTTCGTATGAATAGCGCAGCAGTGGATTGGTGGGCGCTATGCTGTCCAGAAAATTGATTGTGGACCGAGGCAGGCGCACCAGATTGATGTCGATGAGGTCGAAGGTGTGTCGTTCGCTCAGGTCGGCGCGCCGGTTGTTCCATTTCCATCGCCATGCGCCTCCGGCAATGACGCGGGTATATTCCGGCCGTTCCTGGTAGTTGAACGACAGGGCGAATTCCGTGGTTGCCTGCATGCGCTTGCGGAAAGCACGCGAGGCGAAGGGCAGCAGGAATTTAGGGAATTGCAGTCCGACCTCGCCGGCATATTCCGAGAAGCGTTTGTTGATGAAGCCGTCCAGTTTGCCCGAAAGGCTTTCGTAGGAGGTGCGGAATCTGACGGTGAGCAGTTCGGAATGGTGCCAGAGGTTGCGGTTCTGGTAGGTGGCGCCGATGCCGAAACCGAGGTCGCCCTCGGAGTTGGTGCCTTCCAGTTCCAGGGCGATGCTCTGCTTGCGGTTACGCGACACGCGTACAACGGCGTCGAGAAATTCGGTGTCGCCCGCCGCTCCGACCGGCTCCATCTCAATCGAGACGAAGCGCAGGATGCTCAGGCGGCCCAGCGAGGCGTAGGTGCGGTCAACGGCGGCGGCGCTGTACCGGCTGCCGGGTTCGATGAAGCACATTTCGTAGAGCGTCGAGGGGCGTATGTAGGGGTCCGGGCCGTAGACCACGCTGATGCCGCGGAAATCCACCGTGTCGCGTTCGGCGGCGGGACTCTCCTCGGCGTCGTCGGTCACGAAGGTCACGTGCCGTATCATATACACGCGGTTGACGGCGGTGGTGTCGCGCAGGCCTGTCGAGGCGATATTCATCGTCAGGTCAATGCTTTTGGAGCCGCGCACGGTGTCGGCGGTGAAGGTGATGAATTCCTTGGAGAAGGCATAGAAGCCTTCGTCGCGCATGCGGCGCATCACAGTGGTACGCACCTCGTCCAGTCGCGAGCGGTTGAACAGGTCGCCCGGAGCAATCTCGACGAGCGCCGAGTCGGCCTCGATAATCTGCCGCACGGCGCTGTCGGCGATGTTGTAGTTCAGCGAACCTATGTAAAGCGGCTTCCCCGTGGCGACGTGATATGTCACCGCGGCGCGGCGCCGTTCGGGATTGAAAACTGTGTCGACGCTCACGTCGGCATCTATGTAGCCTTTGTTTATAAGAGCCTGGCGCAACTGTCGGCGCGAGGCATCGGTCAGGTTGGGGTCGTAGATTACGGGCGGCTGGCCCAGGCGGCGCAGCCAGCGGTTGTACCAGCGTGTGGAGTCGCGGCCGGACAGCGAGTAGGTGGCCAATTGCAGTTTGGCGAAGCCCAGGACCTTGTGGTTGGGAGTCTGGCGCAGGAAGTTGAAGAGTTCCTCGGTCGATACATCCTTGTCGCCGTCGATGTCGATGGTCACCTTGTCGAGCAGATATTCGCCTTTCGGG
>CAJJOO010000379.1 GCA_905193395.1 uncultured Porphyromonadaceae bacterium | reverse complement strand
ACATTTATCGGCTTCAGTCTGGAATCTAATTCGATGAATGGAATCTCGACAAACGATGCTTCTCCAAGAGCCGGAGTTAATTTTTGGCTGTCACTTAATAAGAGAAGTCAACTTTCGGGATATTTATCATATCAGACTACAACTCCTGATATAAGCATGAAGGCCAATGACATTGTACAAAGTAACGAGTATATGTATCTTACCGCTAACCCGAATTTGAGGAACTGGCGAAACCTTAACGCCAACCTCGCATACAACCGGTATTACAGTAATTCGTTCTCAATGGCAGCCTTTGCAGGTTATGAGCGTGATTTCAACCGCGTGGCAACCGTCTACAACTTATACAATAATGGGACGGCCCTCCTTCGAAGTTATGAAAACGACGGGTCGTATATACATTACTATTTAGGCGTTTCTGCCAATTACAAGATGTTTAACAACAGTCTTCAACTATATGCCAATCTAACGCAAAATGCATACAAAATAACAGGCGCTTATAAGGATAGTTGTTATCCATTTAGAATACAACTGCAAGCTGTCTATTATTGGAAATCGTTCAACATACTCGCTTCGTGGGGTAATCCACAACGCACACTCACCGAAAACTCGAATTACATAATTCGTGGCCGCAATTTTCACATGCTGTCGGTCGGCTGGGGCAACGGCATCTGGAACGTCAATCTGTCTGCAAAGAATATATTTAATAAAGGATGGCATTCTGAAACCTGGCAAAAGACCACCCCTTTGTATTCAGAGCGCCAACAATTTTATAACCCAGCGGCCCACGCAAGCGTCAGTCTTTCCGTGACCTATACTATAGGTTATGGTAAAAAAATACAACGTGGCAACGAAGTCAGCGGACAAGGAAGTGGACCCTCTGCTATCGTCAGATAAACTTAGAGAATTCATTATCATTGTGAAAATTCTTTTACTCTCCCCATACCGGCTGCAAATAATTTCCGTTCCACTATTTTCTCGTCCTCTCCGTATCGGAGGGGGCACTTTCCATTTGTGTATATATTTTTGTAACTTTGTGTTTGATTACGGAAAAGAGATTATTATAGATAAAACCTTTGAATTATGAAAACCGCCGAGTCTGTGCAATTCAATGCTTTTGAGAATGCTCTCGATTTCTCATTCTGGAGAGAATTATGTGAGCGGCAAGGCACATTGCGTCATTTTCGGCGAGGAGAATATTTTGCGCAGACCGGCGAGGTACTGAAAAAATGCCGGATGGATTGTAAAAGGCGGCTTCAAGCATTCATTGATTGATACCTCGGGCAATGCCAAAACTGTCGGTTTTGTGTTCGAGGGCTCGGTACTGGCCAACTATATCAGTTCGATGCACGGCAAGAAGATACCTACCGACATCATAGCCCTTGAAGATTCGGATGTGCTTGTCGTGCCTGCCTCGATTATCCGCGAGCGGCTGACGTTGGATCCTACCCTTTATATCAAATTCCTGGATGCTCTGTTTGGGCAGGCATACGAACAAGTGCTCAACACTTACCGGTCGACTCCCGAGCAGCGCTACCGTCAGTTGCTGGCGCGTTATCCGCGGCTGTTTGATCTGGTATCCCTCGGAGAGATAGCCACCTATCTCAATATCTCACGCCGGCAACTTCATCGCTTCCGTGAATCCGTAGCGACAGACACTCCCGACTAAAAATCGACGAATTAACATCAAACAAGGGCTTTTTATAGGATTGCTGTGACAAATGTCACAGTTTTTGTCGTTTTTAATCTGTAAGTTTGCGAGTAAAACAACAGAGGTGATTTATGCCCGCGCAATTTAACTCATACATCGATAAAATCGACACAGACTTCTGGCAGAATCTTTGCAAAAGTCGCGGTCAACTAAGGCATTATGTTAAAGGCGAGGCCTTTGTTACGGCCGGGGAAGTCGGGCGTTATATCGGCTATGTCGAATCCGGCG
>CAJJOO010000378.1 GCA_905193395.1 uncultured Porphyromonadaceae bacterium | reverse complement strand
GCGAGAACCTGCGCATACTGCACCCCCTGCCCAGGGTCAACGAAATTGATGTGGATGTGGACGACAATCCCAAGGCCTACTATTTCGAACAGGCCCGCAACGGCCTGTACGCCCGCCAGGCGATTATCACCCGCGCCCTCGGAATCAACCCGCTAAAAGACTGAATCATGGCAAAAGAGAAAAAAGAACTGGCCGTGGCCGCCCTGAAAGACGGAACGGTGATTGACCACATACCTTCGGAAGCCGTATTCAAGGCCGTTAAAATCCTCGGCCTCGAGAATACCACCCATGCCGTGACAATCGGCTGCAACCTGCACAGCGGACGCCTCGGCAGCAAGGGCATCATCAAGGTGGCCGACATGTTTTTCGACGATGCCACGCTGAACCGCATAGCGCTGATAGCGCCCCAGGCCGTGATAAACATCATACGCGACTATGAGGTGGTGGAGAAACACCAGGTTTCGGTGCCCGATGTAATCACGGGCATAGTGCGCTGCGACAATCCCAAGTGCATCACCAACCACGAACCGATGGCCACGAAATATATCGTCGTGAGCCGCGAGCCGCTGGTGATCAAGTGCCATTATTGCAATCACTCCGTGGAGGGCAACAAGGCGAAAGTGCTGTGAAAACCGACTGGAAACCGGGAACGATGCTGAATCCGCTGCCGGCGGGTCTTGTCACCTGCGGCGACGACGAGCAGTCGAACATGCTGACCGTGGCCTGGGCCGGAACCGTGTGTACGAATCCGGCCATGCTGTCGATATCGGTGCGGCCCGAGCGGTTTTCATACGACATCATCAGGCGCAGCATGGAATTCACGGTGAACCTGACCACGGCCACCATGGCCCGTGCAACCGACCTTGCCGGCGTGCGTTCCGGCCGCGACTGCGACAAATGGGCCCTGACCGGCCTGACGCCCGAACATGGCGTTGCCGTGGCCTGTCCGTCGATTGCCGAATCGCCCCTGTCGATTGAATGTAAGGTGCGCCGGATAATACCGCTGGGAAGCCACGACATGTTTCTGGCCGATGTGGTGAACGTGCGCGCCGACGAGAGCCTGATTGACCCCACTACGGGCAAATTCGCCCTGGCCGATTCCGAATTGCTGGTGTATGCTCACGGCGCCTATTACGCCACGGGCCGCTATCTGGGCCATTTCGGATTCAGCGTGAGGCGCAAAAAATAAACAGAAGAAATAAACCAAACATCATATATGCAGTACGATACTAAGATTTTTGACCTGATTGACCAGGAGCATCAGCGTCAGCGGAAGGGCATAGAACTGATTGCCTCCGAGAATTTTGTGAGCGACGACGTGATGCGGGCCATGGGCTCGTGCCTGACCAACAAGTATGCCGAGGGCTATCCCGGCCACCGCTATTACGGCGGCTGCGGCATCGTAGACAAGGTCGAGGACCTGGCGCGCGAACGCGTCAAGGCACTGTTCGGCGCCGAGTATGCCAACGTCCAGCCCCACTCCGGAGCACAGGCCAATATGGCCGTGTTCATGGCCTGCATGCAGCCGGGCGACACCTTCATGGGGCTGAACCTGAGCCACGGCGGCCACCTGTCGCACGGGAGCCCCGTGAATTTCTCCGGCCTGGTGTTCAACGCCGTGGAATATAACGTGGACCGCGAAAGCGGCCTGGTTGACTACGATGCCATGGAGGAAACCGCCCTGCGCGTGCGTCCTCGGCTGATTGTGGGCGGTGCCAGCGCCTATTCGCGCGAATGGGACTATGCACGCATGCGTGAGATTGCCGACAAGGTCGGTGCCATCCTGATGATAGACATGGCCCACCCCGCCGGCCTGATTGCCGCCGGCCTGCTGGAAAACCCGCTGAAATATGCCCATATCGTCACCTCTACAACCCACAAGACGCTGCGCGGTCCCCGCGGCGGCATCATTCTGATGGGCAAGGATTTCGAAAATCCCTGGGGC
>CAJJOO010000377.1 GCA_905193395.1 uncultured Porphyromonadaceae bacterium | reverse complement strand
TTCGAATCGCAGGGGATTCGGAACCGGACTTATGGAGTAGTGTCAGGGGCATCGGTGGAGATGCCCCGGGCGTCTGTGGTGTGATGCGGGGGAGGAAATCAGGCTTTTACCAGGGTGCGTCCTTTTTCGATGGCTTCCTCGTTGAGCGGAATGAGGTGGTGGTGGCGTTCGGGCAGCGTCTTGCGCAGGGCCTTGACCACGGCCTCGGTGTCTACAACGGGACGGAGGGCGAGGAGGGCGCCCAACAGTATCATATTGTAGGTCTTGGAGTTTTTCAGTTCGATGGATGCAGTCATTGCGTCGACGGCAACCACGTTGATGTCGGTGCGCGAGGGCAGGTGGTGTATACCCGAGGGGTCGTAGATGAGCGTGCCGCCGGGTTTCACCTTGCTCTCGAATTTGTCCAGGCTCTGCTGGTTGAGAATCACGGCGGTGTCGTAACTGTCGAGGACGGGCGAACTGATGGGCGAGTCGCTGAGGATGACGGTGACGTTGGCGGTGCCGCCGCGCTGTTCGGGACCGTAGGCAGGCATCCAGGTCACCTCCAGGTTGTTCATCAGGCCGGCGTAGGCAAGGATTTTGCCCATTGAGAGGACGCCCTGGCCGCCGAAGCCTGCTATGATGATTTCTTCTTTCATGGTGGGTCAGATGTTTTTGAGGTCGCCGAGCGGGTAGCGTTCAAACATGTGCTCGGCCATCCATTCGTTTGATTTTGCAGGCGACATTTTCCAGCCAGAGTTGCAGGTGGAGACGATTTCTACCACCGAGGTGCCGCGGTGGGCCAGCGAGTTTTCGAAGGCTTTGCGGATTGCGGCCTTGGCCTTGCGCACGGCGGCCGGGGTGTGGACGGCCTGACGGGTGACGTAGACGGTGCCGTCCAGGGGTGCCAGCAGTTCGGTGATTCTCAGGGGGTAACCGTTGAGGTCGGCGCGGCGGCCGTAGGGAGTGGTGGCGGTTTTCATGCCCAGCAGTGTGGTGGGGGCCATCTGTCCGCCGGTCATGCCGTAGATGCCGTTGTTGATGAAGATTATGGCGATGTTTTCGCCGCGGTTGGCGGCGTGGATGGTCTCGGCGGTGCCGATTGCGGCCAGGTCGCCGTCGCCCTGGTAGGAGAACACCAGATTCTCGGGGTTGAGGCGCGAGAGGGCGGTGGCCACGGCGGGTGCGCGGCCGTGGGCGGCCTCGACCCAGTCAACATTTATATAATTGTAGGCGAACACCGCACAGCCCACGGGGGCGACGCCGACGGTCTTGTCTTCAAGGCCCATCTCGTCAATGAGTTCGGCGATGATGCGGTGGACAACGCCATGCGAGCATCCGGGGCAGTAGTGGGTGTGGCGGTCGTCGAGCAGACGGGGCCGCGAGTACACTTTGTTTTCGGGTTTTATGATATCTTCCGGTTTCATGGCGGCTTGTTATTGAAGTTCGGGGAAATGTTCGGTGAGGGCTTTCATCACCTCGTCGGGGTTGGGAATCATGCCTCCCATGCGGCCGAAGTGGTAGACTGGAACGCGACATTCCACGGCGAGGCGCACGTCCTCGATCATCTGGCCGGCGTTGAGTTCGACGGTGAGGATTCCCTTGACGCCGGCGGCGGCGCGGCGGATTGCCTCGGAGGGGAAGGGCCACAGGGTGATGGGGCGTATGAGGCCGACCTTGATGCCGGCGGCGCGGGCGTCCTCGATGGCTTTGAGGCAGATACGTGCCACCGAGCCGAAGGCCACGATGAGGTATTCGGCATCCTCGGTGTAATACTCGGCATATCTGGTCTCGTTTTCGGCGATGGCGGCGTAGGTGCGCTGGAAGCGGAGGTTGTTCTGCTCCATCGTGGGCGAGTCCATTTCAAGGGAGGTGACGATGTTGCGGTGGTCGCGGCCGTGCTTGCCGGTAGCGGCCCAGGGGCATTGTTCGCGAATCTGTTCGGGGGTGCGGCGCGGACGGAATGGC
>CAJJOO010000376.1 GCA_905193395.1 uncultured Porphyromonadaceae bacterium | reverse complement strand
ATATCGTCTTTGAAGACAGCACATACTACATCATGACGAACTGTAACTCCATCAGCGGATCATATACTGTCAAGGGAGATTCCATCAAACTCGGAGACGGAGCCATGACAGAAATGGCGTGCGACGACATGCGGACGGAGGATGCTCTGCGACGGATTCTTCCACGCATATCCACGATAGACCTTCAGAATGATTCTGTCGTGAGGTTGAATGGCTCGGCACCCGCGGAATGTATCCTGCTGCGCAAAGCAAAAACGACAATAAAATGAATAAGATTTCAAGAATTGTCAGACACACCATATTTTTGATTTTAATGACAATGAGTGCCATACAAATGTCGGGCTGCAACGACAACGACAATATCGTTTCTGTCTCAGCACCTGAATTTGATACGAAAATCAAAACGGACTCCGTGCAATTACTTGATGTCCGCACACCGCAGGAGTATGCCGAAGGGCATATTGAAGGAGCATTGAACATCAATATCCAATCTGATGATTTTCAACAAATGGCCGAAAAAGAATTGTCGAAGGACTCCACTATTCTCGTTTACTGTCGGAGTGGCAGACGCTCGATGGACGCAGCCGGGATTCTGACCAGACTCGGATATAGGGTAATTAATCTCAAAGGTGGAATCATCGAGTGGAAAGAAGATGGACTTCCGGTTACGACCGGAGGAATATCTAAATAGGTGGTTTGCAGACGGACTTAAGAATATCGGCAGCACGGATAAAAGTATTTTTCCAATTTTCACATTCATCCGTTCTCCCGGTTTCGGGCGATGCATGAATTCCGAAGTTTTTTATTAACTTTGTGGCAAAATATGTGCACATGAAAAAATTACTTATCACCGCAATCGCCTCGCTGCTGGGTCTTGGCGCTCACGCCGCCCGCACCCCGCAGATTACAAACGTCGAGCCGCCCCACTGGTGGGTGGGCATGGCCTGCGACACCCTCCAGATAATGGTCACCGGTCCCGGTATCGCCGAAACCCGCGCCACGGTCGACTGGCCAGGTGTGAAACTCATCGAGCAGGTGAATCCCGGAAGCCCCAACTACACCCTACTCTATCTGACAATTGCCGGCGACACCCGCCCCGGAAAGATGCCCATATCTTTTGCGGCACCCGGCGAAAAGGTCGCCACAATATCTTACGAACTGCGTGCCCGCAAGGACGGAGCCGCGGAACACGGCGGCTTCGACGCAAGCGACGTGCTCTACCTCATCATGCCCGACCGTTTCGCCGAGGGCAAGGACCAGTCCGTCTCCTCCAAAGGGCTGAACTATCCCGCCACGGTGGACCGCGAAGACCCCAATGCCCGCCACGGCGGCAACATCCAGGGCATCATCGACCGTCTGCCATATCTCAACGACCTGGGTGTCACCGCTCTGTGGGTATGTCCCGTGCTCGAAAACGACATGCCCGGCGGCTCGTACCACGGCTACGCCACCACTGACTACTACCGCATCGACCCGCGCCTTGGTACCAACGCACGCTGGCGCGAATTGATTGACAAGGCCCACGCCTCCGGACTCAAGGTGGTGATGGACATGATCTTCAACCACTGCGGCTCCGGTCACCCCTGGCTGAAAGACATGCCTTCGGCCGACTGGCTGAACGTGCCCGACGGCTCGCTCCTGACAAATTTTCGTCTCTCCACACTCCACGACCCCTACGTGAGCGACTACGACCGCCGCGAGACCGTCGACGGATGGTTCGTTCCGGCAATGCCCGACCTGAACCAACGCAACCCCCATCTGATGAAATATCTCACCCAGAACTCGATATGGTGGATTGAGGAATCCGGCATCGACGGCATCCGCATGGACACATACCCCTATGCCGACGCCACGGCCATGGCCGGCTGGATTTCCGACGTGCAGCGCGAATATCCGAATTTCAACATCGTGGGGGAATGTTGGTATGACAACGAGGGCGGCGAAGCCTTCTGGCAACGCGGCTCGAAGGTTAACCCC
>CAJJOO010000375.1 GCA_905193395.1 uncultured Porphyromonadaceae bacterium | reverse complement strand
GGCTGCCGCAATAGGCGGCGCGCTGCCCGGACAGGCGCAGACAGGTGCGGAACATCAGAATCCGTTTCTGCAGGATTACACGACGGTATATCAGATACCGCCTTTCGACCAGATCCGCTATGAGGACTATCTGCCCGCACTGCGTGCCGGTATAGACCGGCACAATGCCGAAATCAATGTCATCATAGGCAGTTCGGACACTCCCACGTTCGAGAACACAATCCTGCCGCTCGACATGGCCGGCGAGACCCTTGACAAGGTGGTAATGGTGTTCGCGGCCCTGGAAGAATCCAATTCATCGCCCGAAATGATTGCCATCGCCGAGGAATTCTATCCCCTGTACTCGCAACATGCCGATGCCGTTTCGATGAACGACCGCCTCTTCCGCCGCATCAAGTACATCCACGACAATATGGACGCCATGGACCTTGCGCCCGACCAGCGCCGCCTTGTCGAGACCACCTACAAGGAATTCGTGCGCAACGGCGCCCTTCTGTCGCCCGAGAAGAAGGCCGAACTGGTGAAACTCAACACCGAACTCACGGGCCTCTATCTAACTTTTAACAAGAACCTGCTGGCTGCTACAAACGCCTTCCAGATTGTTATTGACAATCCCGCACGCCTCGCCGGACTGCCTGCAAACGTAGTTGCCGTAGCCGCCGAAGAGGCTGCATCGCGCGGCCTTGGCGAAGGCCACTGGGTGTTCACCCTGCATGCACCCAGCCGTCTGCCCGTGCTGCAATACGCCGCCGACCGCGACCTGCGCCGTCAGATGTACCAGGGCTACACATCTCTGGCCCAGGCCGAGCCTTACAACAACCTGCCCGTTATCAGCGACATCCTTCAGGCACGCGCCAAAAAGGCCGCTCTGCTGGGCTTCAAGGACTACGGTTCGTACATGACCGACAATGTGATGGCCAAGACCGTGGACAATGCCGAGAGCCTGCTGATGCAGATCTGGAAGCCGGCCGTTGAACGTGTGGCTGAGGAAGTTGCCGAAATGCAGGCCCTGGCCGACCGCGAAGGTGCCGGGATCACCATCGAACCCTGGGACTATTACTACTATGCCGAGAAGGTGCGCGCCGACAAGTACGCCCTCGACGAGAATGAGGTACGCCAATATTTCCCCGTGGATTCCGTCCGCAAGGGAATTTTCACCATGGCCGAACGGCTCTACGGCATTAAGTTCACCGAGATGCCTGACGCTCCTAAATATTATGACGAGGTAACCGTCTACGACGTGACCGACGCCAACACAGGCGAACATATCGCCGTGTTCATGACAGACTATTTCACACGAGCATCGAAGCGCCAGGGCGCATGGATGAGCGAGTTCAAAGGCTCGTGGATTGATGCCGACGGCACCGCCTCGCGTCCCATCATCTTCAACGTGGGCAACTTCACACGTCCCACGGCCGACACGCCCGCTCTTCTCTCGCTGGACGAGGTCGAGACCATGTTCCATGAGTTCGGCCACGGACTGCACGGCATGCTGTCGCGTGCACGCTACAAGGGGCAGGCCGGCACAAATGTCGACCGTGACTTCGTGGAACTGCCTTCACAGATTCACGAACACTGGGCCATGGAACCCGAACTGCTGAAAGAATATGCCCACCACTATCTGACCGGTGAAGTAATCCCCGACAGCCTGATTGCCAAACTTCAGGCCGCATCGTACCACAACCAGGGCTTCACCACAGCCGAACTCTGCGGAGCAGCGCTGCTTGACCTGCAGTTCGGACGTCTGAATCCCGACGGTCCCGTTGACGTAACGGCCTTCGAACAGCAGGTTACAGAACGCCTGGGCATGCCGGCACAACTCACCTACCGCTACCGTCCGGCATACTTCAAGCATGTGTTCGGCAGCGACGGATATGCTTCGGGCTACTACACCTATCTATGGGCTGAGGTTCTGGATGCCGACGGATTCGAACTGTTCAAGGAAAAAGGCATCTTCGCCCCCGCCACAGCCGCATCATTCAAATCAAACA
>CAJJOO010000374.1 GCA_905193395.1 uncultured Porphyromonadaceae bacterium | reverse complement strand
CCGAGGTTCCCGTCACCAACCTCTACCGCGACGTTATCATTCCCGCCGACAAACTCCCCATCAAGAATTGCGCCTATTCAGCCTGCTTCCGCCGCGAGGCCGGCTCCTACGGCAAGGACGTGCGCGGCCTCAACCGCCTGCACCAGTTCGACAAGGTCGAAATCGTCCGCATCGAGAAGCCCGAGAACTCCTACGCAGCCCTCGAGGAGATGAAAGACCACGTCCAGAGCCTGCTGGACCGTCTGGGCCTCCCCTGGCACATCCTGCGCCTGTGCGGCGGCGACATGTCCTTCACTTCGGCAATCACTTTCGACTTCGAGGTGTGGTCGGCCGCCCAGAAACGCTGGCTCGAGGTTTCTTCCGTATCGAACTTCGAGACCTACCAGGCCAACCGCCTCAAATGCCGCTACCGCGGCGAGGACCGCAAGACCCACCTGTGCCACACCCTCAACGGCTCGGCACTCGCGCTGCCCCGCATCATGGCCGCACTGCTCGAGAATTACCAGACGCCCGAAGGCATCGTCGTTCCCGAGGTGCTCCGCCCATACACCGGCTTCGACATCATCGGTCCCGCCGACTGCTAATTTGTTCAACTAAATCACGACAGTCTTGGATATAGACCCTTTGCCGGCCATCGAGCCGATTTACAATCTACTGCTTACCACCGTGGCCATGCCCTCGATTTCATTCGCCGGCATCGTGGCCATGGTGATTGCGCTTTTATGCCTGGGGCTTTCCGGTTTCGTCTCCGCCAGCGAAATCGCCTACTTCTCCCTCACCCCCGAGCAACTCGATGAAATTGACCAGACCCGCCAGGGTCCCGGCATCCGGCGCCTGCTGAAACGTCCCGAACGCCTGCTGGCAACAATTCTCATCGCCAACAACCTGGTGAACGTCACCATCGTCGTGCTGCTCAACTTCGCCCTCGGACCCGTGTTCTCGGGCATGAACGCTGTGCTCAGTTTCATCCTCCAGTCGGTGATTCTCACCTTCCTGATTCTGCTCTTCGGCGAAATCCTTCCGAAACTTTACAGCACCAACTATCCCGTGAAATGGGCCCGCATGGCCCTCCCGGGCATCACCGCCATCAAGAAGATTCTCGCCCCGGCGTCCTCGCTCCTGGCCGGCTCCACGGCAATCGTCAACCGCATGGTCACAAAAAAGGCCACCGCAATCACCACCGACGAACTCAGCCAGGCTCTCGAACTCACCGACGACGCTGCCAAGGGCGACAAGGAGATTCTCGAAGGCATCCTGCGCTACGGCGACACCCACGCCATCTAAATCTTCCCCCCGCGCGTCGACATCACCGACCTCGACGTCAGCCTGTCATTCGACGAGGTGATGAAGACCGTCATCGAAAGCGGCTACTCGCGAATCCCCGTCTACGAGGGCACAGAGGACAATATCCGCGGCATCCTCTTCTCGCGCGACCTGCTGCCTTATATCGGCAAGGTGAATGATTCGTTCGACTGGACCTCGCTGCTGCGCGAACCCTATTTCGTACCCGAATCGCGAATGATCGACGACCTGCTGGAGGATTTCCGCTCGCGCAAACAGCACCTGGCCATCGTCGTCGACGAATACGGCGGCACACAGGGTATCGTAACCCTCGAGGACGTCCTCGAGGAAATCGTCGGCGACATCGACGACGAATACGACCAGCCCGACCAGACCTACCGCCGCCTGCGCGACAACACCTACGAATTCGAGGGCCGCACGCTCCTCACCGACTTCTTCCGCATCACCGGACTCGACGAGGCCGACTACGAGGCCGTTTCCGAGGATGCCGAGACCCTCGCCGGCATGCTCCTTGCCATCAAGGGCGACTTCCCCAAGGAAAAGGAACCTCTGGTCTTCGGCCGCTGCCACTTCCTGGTTCTCGACGTCGCCGACCACCGCATCGTCTCCGTGCGCGTCAAGGTGATGCCTGAAACCGAACAGTCCGGCTCATGAACCGCCGCACACTGATTGCCGCCGCTGCCTGCCTGGCCCTCGCCGTCGCCGGGCT
>CAJJOO010000373.1 GCA_905193395.1 uncultured Porphyromonadaceae bacterium | reverse complement strand
GGTTCTCAGCGACAGCGAGCGGCAACTCGGTTCCATGCTCGTGGACCTCGGCGCCGAGACCACCACGGTGGCTATCTACCGCAACAACGCCCTGATGATGCTGGCAACCTTGCCAATGGGTTCGGCCAACATTACCCGCGACCTCAGTACCGGCCTCGGCATCACCCTGCAGGCCGCCGAGAACCTCAAACTCACCAAGGGACGCGCCGCCGCCGACCGTCTGAAAAATCCCGACCCGGACGCCGACACCACCGAAATCAACAACTACGTGAGCGCCCGCGCCGGCGAAATCATCGCCAACATCCTCAATATCATCAATGCCGACAATTCAGGCTTCAAGCCGGCCGACCTCCCCGGCGGCATCATCCTCTGCGGCGGCGGATCGCGCCTGAAAGGCTTCGACACCATGCTCGAGACCATCTCGAAGATGAAAGTCCGCCGCGCCGCCGTCGACGGCGGAATCACCGGCGGCGGAATGGAGACAGCCTCGCATATCGACGCCATCGCGCTGGTGAAATATGCCGCCGATACCACCGACCAGAACTGTGTGGAATTCGACGCCGCTCCCGTGGCCGAGACAGCACCGGCACAGCAGGCGGCAACAACCGCCACTCCGGCTGCCACAGCCGCTCCTGCGGCGGCAGTAACTCCCGGCCGTCGTGCCGTTCCCGCCGAGGACGATCCCTCTCTGCTGGATGATGACATCGAGGACCAGCCCGACAATATTAACAACGACGAACTCCCCGAACCCGGTCCCGATGCCGAAACTACTCGCAAAAACCTCATCCAGCGATTCATGAACTGGCTCAGCGCTCCCAAGGAGGTTGGCCTTGACGAAGATATGTCCCACACACCGGAAGATCCTAAAAGTTGAATATTATGGCACCCGAAGATACACAATACCTCGATAAATACAAGACAATTGAGAATGAAGGTGCGGATCCAGACCGCATCATTGTCGTGGGCGTGGGCGGCGGCGGCAACAATGCCGTCGAGCACATGTTCAAACTGGGCGTGGAGCATGTCTCGTTCGTTCTGGTGAACACCGACCGCCAGGCCCTGCTGTCGGCCACCGTTCCCAACAAACTCCTCATCGGCGCGAACACCACCCGCGGCCGCGGCGCCGGCAACGACCCCGAACTGGCCCGTGCAGCCGCCGAGGAAAGCGCTACTGACATCGCGGGTCTGTTCACCGACGACATGGACATGGTGTTTGTCACCGCCGGTATGGGCGGCGGCACGGGTACCGGCGCCGCACCTGTCGTGGCCCGCGTGGCCAAGGAACGCGGCCTGCTAACCATCGGCATCGTCACCATCCCCTTCATGTTCGAGGGCATGCGCAAGATTCAGAAAGCCATCAACGGTGCCGACGAACTGTCGAAATATGTCGACGCCATCATGATTGTCAACAACCAGCGCCTGGTGGACATCTACCCCGATTTCGAGTTCGAGACCGCCTTTGCCAAGGCCGACGACATTCTGGCCACCGCCGCCAGTTCAATTGCCGAAATCATCACCCGCAAGGGTTATATCAACCTGGACTTCAATGACGTCAACACCACCCTGCGCAACGGCGGCACGGCAATCATCGCCGTGGGCTACGGCGAGGGCGAGAACCGTGTCACCAAGGCCATCAACGACGCCCTGCACTCGCCGCTGCTCAAAAACACCGATGTCAACACGTCGAAACGACTGCTTTTCAACCTATACTATTCGCGCACGGCCGAAACCCGGTTCAAGGCCTCCGAAGCCAAGGAACTGAACGATTTCATCCGCCGCGTCGAGGAGGAAGTGGACGTAATCTGGGGTATCACCTACGACGAATCACTGGGCGACAAGGTGAAATTCACCATCCTCGCCTCGGGATTCGACGTGACGGTCAACGACCGCGACAAAATCAAGGGCAAGCCTGCCGCCGACACCGCCGACACCGAGGTGGATATCGCCCAGATCGGCGACTACTACGGCCACGACACCGTGGAAACCATCGAACGCGAGCGCGAGACGCAGAAC
>CAJJOO010000372.1 GCA_905193395.1 uncultured Porphyromonadaceae bacterium | reverse complement strand
ACAAGACTGTCGGAGCCGCGGCGCGAAAGGCCGTCGACCAGCACGTCGAATTCGCGGCCCACGTCGCGGGCATTGGACTGCGCCGACAGTTCGTTCTGCAAGGCTATCATGCGGTTGAGGCGGTCGATTTTCACCTCCTCGGGCACATTGTCGGGCATGGTGCGCGAGGCCAGCGTGCCGGGACGTTCGGAATACTTGAACATGAAGGCGCTGTCGAATCCGACTTCGCGCATCAGCGACAGTGTCTGCAGGAAATCCTCCTCTGTCTCGCCGCTGAAACCCGTGAACATGTCTGTGGTTATCACACAGTCGGGGATGGTGCGGCGGATGGCGGCCACGCGGTCCAGATACCATTCGCGGGTGTATTTGCGGTTCATGGCTTTCAGCACGCTGTTACTGCCGCTCTGCACGGGCAGATGGATATGCTTGCATATATTGGGACGCGAGGCAATTGCCGCAATCACATCGTCGCCGAGGTCCTTGGGATGCGAGGTGGTGAAGCGGACGCGCATCTGCGGCACTGCATCAGCCACCATTTCCAGCAGCCTGGCGAAGGTCACCACGCTGCCGTCGGCGGCAGTGTAGGAATAAGAATTCACGTTCTGTCCCAGCAGGGTCACCTCCCTGAAGCCGCGGTCGCGCAGGTCGGCGATTTCGCCCAGAATGCTGTCGACCGGACGCGAGCGCTCGCGTCCGCGGGTATAGGGCACGATGCAGTAGGAGCAGAAGTTGTTGCAGCCGCGCATGATGCTCACATATCCGCCCACGCGGTTGGGACCGAGGCGGCGGGGCAGCACGTCCTTGTATGTCTCGGTTGTGCTCAGGGCCACGTTGACGGCCTTGCGGCCGGCACGGGCGCTTTCGTAGAGCGCGGGGAGGTCGAGATACGAATCCGGACCGGCCACGAGGTCGACGCCGTGGGCCGCAAGCGACTCGCCGGCGCGCTCGGCCATGCAGCCGATGACGCCCACAATCAGGTCGCGTCCGGCGGCGCGGCGCTTGCGCTTGACCGAGGCCAGGTATTGCAACCGTGATATGATTTTCTGCTCGGCATTGTCGCGGATTGAGCAGGTGTTGAGGAAAACGGCATCTGCATCGTCGATGCTGTCGGCGATGTCGCATCCGGCCATACCCATGACCGATGCCACCACCTCGGAATCGGCCACATTCATCTGGCAGCCGTAGGTCTCGATAAACAAGCGGGAAGTATATTCGTTATTTTCTGACATTCTTGTGGAAAAATTTGTGTCTGTGCACAATAATATCTAAATTTGTGCAAAATTACGAAAAATCGTGGACTGGTCACAAATTATCGAAGAAATAATCCCCTGGGCAGTTGTGATAATCTCGGTATGGGGCGGAATCAGCGAGACGCGGAAGAAGAATAAACGTTCCGCGGACGGCGCTTCCGGTCCAAAACCAGCGCGTACCTTCACACCTCCCCGCCGGGCCATGCGCCAGTTACAAAGACAAGCCGAGAAATGGACCGGACAGTCATTTCCGGATTTTGAACAGAGATTAAGCCGGATGCCCGAATTCACGACTACCTGTACCGGCCTCACGCAACCGTCAGTGTCTGCCGCAAAAGCCGCTCCCCGTGCCAAAGCAGACATCGCTTCGGTGACCGCAGCGGCCGCAGAGTCCGAAGGGCAACATTCCCTGCCCGAAACGGCTCCCGCACCTGTGCCGGAACCCATGGCTAAAACACCCCGGAAAGCGGCTCTCAACAGCCGCGAACGTCTTCCCCGTCGCGACGCCCTGCGCAGGGCCATCGTTTGGGGCGAAATACTCGCACCTAAATTCAAAACCATAAATTAAGCACCTACATAACCTTTACACAATCTTAAAAGCAATGGCTTACAACTTTATTACGCCTCAGGAAGCCGCCGAAATGATCAAGAACGGCGATACACTGGGCTTATCGGGATTTACCGCTCCCGGCGCTCCCAAGCGAATTACTGAAGCACTTGCCGCAAAGGCTGAGAAAGAACATGCCGAGGGCCGCCCCTTCAAGGTGAACATCT
>CAJJOO010000371.1 GCA_905193395.1 uncultured Porphyromonadaceae bacterium | reverse complement strand
GTTCGAGCATCTGATTTCGCTGTGCTGCCAGACCGTACGTAACGACGCCGAGGGTAAACCTCTGCCCACGACGGTGTGTCTGAACTCGGCCACCGCCTGCATGGAACTGGCCCTGCATGTCCTGGGCATAGGCCCTGGCGACGAGGTCATCGTTCCGGCCTACACCTATACGGCCACGGCAAGTTCGGTATGCCACGTCGGCGCGCGGCCGGTACTGGTTGACTGCGCTCCCGGTTCGTTCGAGATGGATTACGACAAACTGGCCGAGGCTATCACGGAGCGCACCAAGGCCATAATGCCCGTCGACCTGGGCGGTATCGTTGCCGACTACGACCGCGTGTTTGCCGCTGCCGAGGCCAGGAAGCACCTGTTCCGTCCGGCCAATGAGATTCAGAAGGCTTTCGGCCGATGCATCGTCATCGCCGATGCGGCACATGCCTTCGGGGCCATGTGGCACGGCAGGATGTGCGGCGAGATTGCCGATTTCACCTCGTTCTCCTTCCACGCCGTGAAGAATCTGACCACGGCCGAAGGAGGTGCGCTGACCTGGCGCAGGATTCCCGGCATCGAGGATACCGACATCTACAAGAAACTGCAGTTGCTGAGCCTCCACGGCCAGAACAAGGACGCCCTTGCCAAGACGAAACTCGGCGCCTGGGAATATGACATCATCGGCAC
This sequence comes from uncultured Porphyromonadaceae bacterium, assembly GCA_905193395.1. Taxonomy (GTDB): domain Bacteria; phylum Bacteroidota; class Bacteroidia; order Bacteroidales; family Muribaculaceae; genus CAG-873. The sequence goes on along the minus strand of CAJJOO010000371.1, from coordinate 1,359 downwards.
CTGGTACAAGTGCAACATGACCGACATCATGGCCGGCATCGGACTGGCTCAGTTGAAGCGTTATCCCGAGATGCTGCGCCGCCGCCGTCAGATTATCGAGCGCTACAACGAGGCCTTCCGCGACCTGCCCGTCCAGGTCCTGAACCATTACGACAACTTCCACAGCGGCAGCGGTCACCTATATCTGGTGCGTCTGGACGGCTGCGACCGCGCGCAGACCAACAAGGTTATCGAAAAGATGGCCGAGGCCGGCATCGCCTGCAACGTCCACTACAAGCCGCTGCCCATGATGACCGCCTACAAGGCAATGGGATATGACATCAAGGATTTCCCCAACGCCTTCGCCCAGTTCGAGAATGAGATTACCCTGCCGCTGAACACCCGTCTCAGCGACGGGGATGTCGAGTATATAATCGAAAACTTCCGCGACTGTGTCAAGACCATATGCTGAAAAGGACATTTGACGTAGTAGCGAGCGGACTCGGACTGATTGTCCTCAGTCCGCTCTTTGTTGTCCTTGCCATCTGGATCAAGGCCGACTCAAAGGGGCCGGTCTTCTACCGCCAGGTCCGCGTGGGCCGCCACAACCGCGATTTCCGACTCTACAAGTTCCGGTCGATGCGCCCCGACAGCGACAAGAAGGGCCTGATTACAGTCGGCGGACATGACCCGCGCGTCACCCGTTCGGGATATTACATCCGCAAATACAAACTGGATGAACTGCCGCAACTGATCAACGTTTTCCTGGGCAACATGAGCCTTGTGGGCCCGCGGCCGGAGGTACGCAAGTACGTGGACATGTACACGCCCGAGCAGATGCGGGTGCTTGACGTGCGGCCCGGAATCACGTCTCTGGCGTCCATCCGCTACCGCAATGAGAACGACATCCTGGCCAAGGCTTCCGATCCGGACCGCGCTTACGTGACCCAGGTGATGCCGGACAAAATCGCCATAGACCTGGAATATGTCCCCAAGGCCAGCCTGCTGACCGACATCCGGCTCATTTTCATGACCTTTAAGGAAATCATAGTGAAATGATGGAACGTATACTGCTGTGCAAGCCGAAGATGTGCGGGCGGGAGATTGATTTCATCCGCGCCGCACTGGCCGAGGACTGGGCCGTGCCTCTCGGACCGGACTGCGACGCCTTCGAGCGTGAACTGGAGGCGTTTGTAGACAGAGACAAGAGAGTGGCGGCGCTGGTTTCGGGGACGGCGGCGGTGCATCTGGCGCTGATTGCGTGCGGGGTCGGGCCGGGCGATGAGGTGCTGGTGCAGTCGTTCACGTTCTGCGCCTCATCGCACCCGATTACCTATCTGGGCGCCACGCCGGTGTTCGTGGACTCGGAGAAGGAGACCT
>CAJJOO010000370.1 GCA_905193395.1 uncultured Porphyromonadaceae bacterium | reverse complement strand
GGTCTACCTCCACGTGAGCGGCCGCATGGCCCGCGCCCGCGAGAACATGGCCACCGCAGCCGCCAGCGGCCGTCGTCCAGAGCAGACCCTGGCCGATGTGCCCGAAACTCCTGCCGCGACGGCAACGGGCGATCCGGCTCCAGCCCCGGTGTCGGCCGCGACTGCCTCAGCCGCAGCAAACAAACCCGCAGCCGAGGAGCCTGCAATCGGTTTCACTATCGACGACATGGAAGGCGGCACGACCGCACCGCAGTCCTCTACGACTACTCCGTCAACCCAAACAACAGCCGTTCAGATTGCTCCCAAGCCTCTTGACATTCCCGGCGGAAACACGGCAACCACGGCCGTTTCCGAGCCAGAGTTCAAGATAAATGTTGTTGCTGAAGCCGCAGAGTCTTCCGACGGAACACCCTCGGCCACAGTCTTGCAGGACAAGCCTTTCAGCATCCGAGACGAACTGTCGCACTACCGTTTCCCCGGCCTCGACCTGATGATTGACCGCCCGTCGAACGGCGTAATAAACGAACAGGAACAGGAAGACAACAAGAACCTAATATGGCATAGCCATCGCCCGAGTCGAAGCCACCGTAGGCCCCACCGTCACACTCTATGAAATAGTACCGGCCGAAGGTGTGCGAATCGCTCAGATAAAACGCCTTGAAGACGACATCGCACGCAATCTCGAAGCCCTGGGAATCCGCATCATAGCCCCTATCCGCGGCCGCGAGACTGTCGGAATCGAGGTGCCGAACCGCACGCCGCAGACCGTCTCGATGCGCAGTGTGCTGAACTCGGCCAAATTCCGCGAATCGGACTGCGAACTGCCCATGGCCCTCGGCAAAACCGTCAGCAACGAATATTTTGTCGAAGACCTCACTTCGATGCCCCACCTTCTGGTGGCCGGCGCCACAGGTCAGGGCAAATCCGTCGGTCTTAACTGCATTATAGCATCGCTGCTGTATAAAAAGCATCCCGGCGAACTTAAATTCGTGCTGATTGACCCCAAGATGGTGGAATTCAGTCTTTACGCACGCATAGAACGCCACTATCTGGCAAAACTGCCGGACGAGGAGGATCCTATCGTCACCGAACCTTCCAAAGCACTCGCCACCCTCCAGGCCCTATGTCTGGAAATGGACCAACGCTACGCTCTGCTGAAAAGCGCCGAGGTGCGTAACATCAAGGAATACAACGCAAAATTCACCGCCCGGCGCCTTAATCCCGAGAAAGGCCACCGCTTCATGCCCTATATCGTGATTATCGTAGATGAGTTCGCAGACCTCATCATGATGGCCGGCAAGGACATTTCGCTGAATATCGCTCGAATAGCCCAGAAGGCGCGCGCCGTGGGCATGCACATGATTATCGCCACTCAGCGCCCGTCGACCGACGTGATTACAGGTATCATCAAGGCCAACTTTCCGGCACGTATCGCCTTCCGCGTTGCCTCGATGGTCGATTCCAAGACAATCCTCGACACAACCGGCGCCAACCGCCTCATAGGCCGCGGCGACCTGCTTTTCTCACACAACAGCCGCATGGAGCGCGTGCAGTGCGCCTTTATGAGTACGCCGGAAGTCGAATCTCTGGTCAACTTCATCAGCGCACAGACTGCCTACGAGACAGCCTACATGCTTCCCGAGCCAAAGGACGAAAACGCCCTGGCACCCGGAGCAATCGACCTGACGAAGCGCGACGAACTGTTTGACGACTGCGCCCGCTTTGTGGTTCAGAACTCCACCGCCTCGACCTCGTCTCTGCAACGCCGCTTCGGTATCGGATATAACAAGGCCGGCAAAATCATGGACCAACTGGAAGCCGCCGGAATCGTGGGTCCCTTCGAAGGCAGCAAAGCCCGTCAAGTACTGATTCCCGACGAGTACAGTCTGGAACATATACTTAAAACCGTCCAAGAACAATTTTAAAAATTTAGAATGAATACTATCTTGCTTCGGGAATCATACAATTTAAAATCTAAAATTTAAAATCCAAAATTAACACGTTATGTTTTTAGAGAAAGCGTACAGAGGAAACAACAAA